>NZ_LJOU01000105.1:0-18556 GCF_001672085.1 Anabaena sp. AL93
AAAGAAGGGAATAGGCAAGAGGCAAGAGGCAAGAGGCAAGAGGCAAGAGGCAAGAGGCAAGAGGCAAGAGGCAAGAGGCAAGAGGCAAGAGGCAAGAGGCAAGAGGCAAGAGGCAAGAGGCAAGAGGGAACTTAAGAAGAGTTTGATGGTTTATTTTCTAACTTCACTAAAACGATTTATAGATTTTTGTTATGCCTATATCACGCTACGCAAAGGCGCAAAGGCGCAAAGGAAGAAATTAATTTCCTGTTGATTTTGTCATGGACTGACCGGCTAAGTAGGCTGTTGTCCAAGCACTTTGGAAGTTAAAGCCACCTGTAACACCATCAATATCTAATATCTCACCGGCAAAATGCAAGCCGGGGACTATTTTACTTTCCATTGTTTTGAAGTTGACTTCTTTGAGGTTGACTCCTCCACAGGTGACAAATTCTTCTTTAAATGCACCTTTACCTGTGATTAGGTATTCTCCTTGGGAGATTTCTTGGACTAGTTGATTTAAGGTTTTGTTGGATATGGTTGCCCAACGTTCTTCTGTGGGAATATGGGTACGATTGATAATATATTGCCAAAGCCGATGTGGTAAGTCTACACCACGATGTAAAGCGATCGCTTTTTGTCCCCATTCAGCTTTGACGGTTAAAAGTTTTTGTCTCACTTCTTCTTGTGATAAATCTGGCAACCAATTAATCAGTAATTTGTGTTGATAGCGATTTTCATTAAGAATTCTTGCACCCCAAGCCGAAAGTTTCAGCACTGCTGGACCACTTACACCCCAATGGGTAATTAATAATGGACCTGTTTGTTGTAATGGGGTTTTCCCTGTACCTGGTAAGCGCAGATTTACAGAACTAACGCTAATTCCCGCTAATTCCCGCAGTTGAGGATCTGCAATATTAAAGGTGAACAAAGAAGGTACAGGGGGTTGGATGTCATGACCTAATTCCCTAGCGATTTTATAACCAGCTAAACTGCTACCTGTAGCCAAGAGTAAGCTATCGCACTCTTTAGTTTCTCCCGACTTGAGCAGAATTTCAAAACCTGTATCTTTGCGGGTGACAGCCGTAACAGGTGTACCAATACAAAGTTCTATGTTGGCATCAAAAACTGCCTTAATTAAAGATTCAGCAATGGTTTCTGAACGGTCTGTAATCGGGAACATCCTTCCGTCAGCTTCCGTTTTCACATTCACCCCATGCGCCGCAAACCAAGCTATGGTATCTAAAGGTTGAAACCGGGTAAAAGCACCTAATAAAGCCTTACCACCTCTAGGGTAATTCTGGACTAAAATTTTTGGTTCAAAACAAGCATGAGTAACGTTACAACGCCCTCCACCGGAAATCAGCACTTTCGCCAAAGGTTGACGACTCGCTTCAATTAAAGTAACCTGGGCTTGGGGATTAGCCTCAGCACAAGCGATCGCACCAAAGAATCCCGCAGCCCCACCACCAATAACTACAATTTGCAAAGGTAACAACTTCAAAAATTTTTTAATATTTCAGATTTCAGATTTCAGATCCCCGACTTCTCAAAGAAGTCGGGGATCTATCCTATCTCCATATTACTCTTCATATAACTCAAAGTCTGATTTTGCTGCACCACAAACTGGACACCCCCAATCATCGGGAATATTTTCAAAAGCCGTTCCTGGTTCTATGCTGCTATCTGAATCACCTATTTCTGGGTCATAGATATAGCCACAAACCGTACATATATACTTTTGCATCTTTTTTACCTATGATCAATGACTTGTCAGTTTTTTTGATGTAATAATTATTGGTGGTAAATCTAAAAACGCCACCATCTCCTTGAGCAATAACTGAAGATTGCCAAAGCTATAGCCCCAAAGAACAGTAGAGTAATTACACCACCAGGAAGGAAAGTGATAATACCCAATCCTCTCAGTACGAACAAGGATACGCTCATCCCCAAGAGAATCCCAAAACCTTGGATTAATTTGCCATTTAAAGAAGATTGACTCACGGTGTTTTCCTGTTAACTCCAATTTGCGTTGGATTTGACACTCCCCGGTCTAAAGACACTGGGATTCTTGGTTCAACGAGACCACTTAAACTAGACTCCTTGTGTTATCTAGCTCAGAGGTGGGACTCTCCCCAAGCGTTAACTTTCGGTCTGCCCGACCGTAGTTGCATGACTGCAAGTCCTGTTGAGGATGAAACTTTTCTGTTTCAAAAATTCTGATTCGTCTAGCTCCTATAAATCTTTTACCTACTGCTAGGAGGGAACTAGAACAATGCAGTAGAACCGCATAGATTTAATTGTCAAGGTACAGATTACCGTTAGGCAGTTAGGTTTTTAGACAGGTTGATTACCTTTCCTGTGATAATTAGGATAACACAAGTCACTGGAGGAAGACAGCCTCTAGTTGGCTTTCATCCCTTGCCTAAAGAAAGGACAGTTAAGTTTTTCCGCCACGCTCCAAAACCTGCCCTCAAAGGTTTTTAGCCTATTTTCTTATAAGTGAATATGAACTTTAGACTCATTATGTGCGAAAACTGTATGAATTCGACTGTAATTAGAATTGAGTGAGTTAAACTCAATTAAATTATCAAGGTTAATCAGTTAAAACGTTACCAAAATCACTATATCTGCATTATATTATGTCAAACTCAAATCTTAAAAATATCGCTTACGCCATGTTACCATTACCAGATAGCCTCTGGAATCAAGATCAGCAAAGACTGCTGATTCAGGGGGAAGTATTAGTACAAACGAGATCCCATACTAACTGGGGTGGTGCTGTTACCGCTTGTATGTATGTACCCCTGATGAGATCCCATGTCTGGCAACAAATTACAGATTACCCCCGTTGGGTGCAATATTTTCCCGATATCACCAAAAGTGAAGTCATATCTAAAGGTGATGTCAAACGTCTCTATCAAGCCGCACAAAAAGCCTTTTTATTTTTCACGGCTCAAGTAGAAATTTATTTGAGCGTGGTGGAGGTGTTAGGGCAGCAAGTCCAGTTTCGCATGGAAAGAGGCTCATTTGCAGATTTTCATGCCAGTTTAGAACTCAAAGATATGGGTAATGGCACTTTATTAGCTTATACGGTACAAGCCACCCCCAACATTCCCATCCCCTCAATTTTTATTGAACAAGCAATGAATTTGGAGTTACCAGCAAATCTATGTAAAATGCGACAGGTGCTTTGTAATCATCAATAATAGCAATGTCACAGGCAACAACTATTTTGGATTTTTGGTTTGGTCATCTAAATGACCCAAATTACGGGAAAATTCAACCATTTTGGTTTGAAAAACAACCGGATTTCGATGCTAAAGTCCGCGACCTTTTTCTGGAAGATTACCAACAAGCGGTAGCCGGATATTTGCATGATTGGATGAATTCACCAGAAACCTGTCTAGCTTTAATTCTGTTACTAGATCAATTTCCCCGAAATATGTTTCGTGATACCCCACAAGCCTTTGCAACGGACTGGGAAGCACTGTCATTAGCGCAACACGCCACAAACAAAGGCTATGATAGAAAATTATTGGCTGTGCAACGCTGGTTCATATATTTACCCTTTGAACACAGTGAAGACCCAATTGATCAACGCAAGTGCATTAAGCTATTTCAACAACTTAGTCATGATCCCTACAGTGCAAAAGCGATTGAATCAGCTTTTCGACACAAGGAAATAATTGCTCGATTTGGTCGCTTTCCCCATCGTAATGCCATTTTAGGACGGATTTCTACCCCAGAGGAAGAGGAATTTTTGGAAGAACCAGGTTCTTCCTTTTAAGTTGGGAATTGGGTTATTTTCCGTGTCTAGCGACTCCAGAAGCCTTGCGAAAAGCTGTAATCTGTCGGTTATTTGGAATTAGTGCAGTTTTGAATGATAAAAGCATTGATTCGACCTTCAATGTTGTGCTATGATATCTAGTATATCAGACATATTAGGATTTGGCAATGCCTCGGATTAAATTTAAACCACAAAATCAAGTAGCCTACGATAAATCACCCTTGCAATTTAAGGTTTTACCTGGAGTCAGGGAAAAAATTAAAACCGTCCCTGACACAGCAGCAACGGTTGAGGGATTTTGTTGATCAACTTATTGAAGACTTGGACAAACAGTAATATATGGATAGTTATGGGTAGAAATTATCAAGCTGTTTCTACCCCCCCGCACCCTATGTGAGTTTAAAACTTTTAATTCTCTCATTTACAGCGATTTCCGGTCATATAAGGTACATCCTAGCCCCCTCATCGCACCCCCCTAAATCCCCCCGCAGCGGGGGGAAGAAAAGGATAAGCTTTTGATACTGGAGGGGGCTGGGGGTGGGGTTCTTGTTCCAGGTTTGATGACAATTTGCTGTAAGTAAATTTTTTATTTGCTTTCACTGATAACCGATTTGTAGCTTAATTTGATACTAATGGTCACTTTTCTGGTTCGATATTTTCGATATTTCCATAAGGTTGTCTCAAAAATTCTTCTCTTGTCATCCATTCTTGGGAGGTATGCCGAATATGGTAAATTATCACAGCATTACCTTCAATGCCAAAAAGAATCCGATAGCGTTTGGAATAGAGAAGATATCGGATTTCTTGTCCTACTATTTCCTTTTCTGGTGCGATCGCACAACGGTGAGGCATGGAAGCAAGAGTATCAATTGCAGCAAGTAATCCATTAAACCAATTAGCCCCATTTACAGGAGAATCTTGAGAAATCCACAAATAAAATTCCTCCGCATCGTCTAGTGCTATTGGAGTAATTCTAACGAGGTATTTCATGCTTTAACCGTAATTCTTCTAATGCCTCTACCGCGTCTTTTGTCTTTCCAGCAGCAGCTTCAGCTATGCCTTGACGAATTTTTGCGGCTGACCTTACTAGTTCTAACTCATCCAGTAATTCTTGATAAGATGCTGCATCCTGCATGATCACGGATGCTTTACCATTAACAGTGAGAATGATTGGTTTATGACTCGACTGTATTTGTTCAATGAACTGTCTAGCATTGCGCTGAAAGTCTGAAAGGGGGTAAATTTCCCGTGCATCAAGCATCATTGTTACCTCTCCATGAAATTCTCATTATATTTCATGTTAACTTATGGGTGTAAAAATTTCAAGCACAAAAGAATATTAGGTAAGTAATTAGACAAAAATATTTACAGTCATTGCGAGCGAAGAGAAGCAATCACAACCCTTGGAATTACTTCATTTCACTTCGTTCCATTCCCAATGACATTGTGTAATTAATTCTGTCTCACTACTTAAAGGGGGTTATTTCCACAACTCCCTTTTTCAGGGTGATGCTTTCTCTAGATTGTGCTTAATTTTACTAAAACAATTTCAATCTATGTCTTTAGATAGATGACATGGTTTTGATAAACTTTTAATATCACTTGGGTCTTGTGTTATTGAATACACTGAATTGTAGTCTAGTTATTCTAGCTACCATTTTTCGTGTTTTTGTATCAAAATTCGACAAATAGCCCTATTTTTAGGGTAATTTCACTATAAATATCTAAAACCAGTGAGATCATACAATGTTTGAAAATTACGGTTTGTTATTAAACGATGACAAAGATCAATCAATCAATTATAACATCAGCATTAGAACTAGCAAAAAATCAATTATATAGTTTTGCAAATAGTTCAGATTTTCAAACTAAAATGCAGTTGGCTTTTGGTGTTGCAGTTGATTCAAATAGTTTTCAAATTGCTTGGAAAAATCAAGATTTCAGTGTAATTCCCAATATTGAAGTTCGTACCGGATCTGAACTTGGTGGAGCAATTGGAGCTTATGCTCAAGCCACTAATACGATCTATTTATCTCAAGATTATCTCAACCAAAATGCAGCCGATATTGAATCTATAACTTCAGTATTATTGGAAGAAATTGGTCATGCTGTAGATGCTAAAATAAATATATTTGATACTCCTGGAGAAGAGGGAGCAATTTTTTCAGGTGTTGTTCAAGGAAAGACATTTGAGCCTGAGCAGATACAGCAATTGAAGGCTGAGGATGATACTGCAATCATCTTTTTGGATGGACAATTAATTCAAATTGAGCAAGCACAGCCTATCTCAAAAAGTGGTGGTGTAGGAGGATTAACTTTACCATTTCAACTCGATCCTTTACCACAAGGACAAACAGAAAAAAGCATCACTGTCAATTATTCATACGAGCATTTTTCGATTCCCGATCAGTTTGAAATAAGGTACGGGGCAACTCCTATTTTCTCTACGGGAGGACTTGTCTCCAATGGAAAGAGTGGCAGTAAGTCATTTAAACAAGTTTCAGGTAACGATCAACTTACTATTAAAGTAACAGCACCACAGTCTGGGACAGCTTGGCAATTTTCTGTTTCTACTGACGCTGCGGAGATTAATGTGGATGGGAAGGTAGGGGATGTTATTAAGATTGATCTCGGCAAACAGAAGGGAAACCTTGCCTTGAAATCATTGCCAGATGCTTCAAAGGGAAAATTGATTGATGAGAAAGGAGAAAATGCAACTACAGGGACTACATATAAGGTTTTATACTATGTTCCTAAAGTAACTGGAGCTATCCAAACCTATGGGAAAGATCGGACTGGCGACCTTGGTTTAGGTCAAGTAACTTTTGATGTTGAAGATCAGGATCAAAAGTCTCTAACCGTCAAAGTAAGTGTCACTGATGGATTCTCTACTACCGGCAGTAACACTGTCAAGGTGGAAAAAGGGAAACTGAATGTTTATACTCAACAACAGCGACTAGCTTATCTTGGTTTCCCTGGTAGCAGTGGCAGTCCTTTAGTTGTTGATGGAGATCCAGATACTGACTTCAAAGATTTGGTAGTCAACATTAAATCCACAAATGACCCATTACCCTTGGGTACAAATCTCCAAGGCAAACAACAAGGAGAAGTCCTTGATTTAAGGGGGATAACCAACAATGTAAAAGCTGATTTTACTGTTAATAGAGAAGCAGCTTTTAATAACTTCGTCGGCTTTTATAAAGTAGCAGATGAAAATGGTGGTATTGATATTGATGGTGATGGTACAGTTGATTTCCGTCCTGGTGACTCAGGTTATGCTCAAGCGGCTATCAAAAATCGTGTTGCGGGAATTGATCTCGGAGTTGATAACCAAGGAACTGCCTCTTTCACAGATAAAACATTGACAGGAGGAAGTATTTTTGCGCCGTTTATTCTTACTGATGGTCGCACTGTAGATCAAGTTCTGAATGGACAAGTTAACCAAGCTTACTTTGCTTATTTAGGAGCTAATAGTGATAAGGTAAGTAGGTGAACACAATAAAACCAAACTGTGTAAAGAAACGTAAAATCGCCCAAACCCTCTTCACTCTTGCCTATTGCCTCTTGCCTTTTGCCTTGCCATAACGACAATTTTCAACGCCAACCTACTTAGATCACATTCGTTTGTTAGGAAATAACGTCTTTGGTTTTGAAGATTTAGTAGGTGGGGGAGATAACGATTACAATGATATTATTGTCAAAGTAAATTTGACTGTCGTTTAGCGGGTAGGGGTTTAGCAGTGCTAAACCCCTACGCTTGTACTACAGGTTGGGATATTTTCTTCATTAGAAGTTTCTGTCTGAATTGTGGTCTATTTAATCTATCTGCTATTTTTTTCTCTAACTAAATTAAACAATTAAATATTGATAATATCTTCATATATTTCTGCCATTTCTAGAATCAAACCAACGGAATCTAAATGTAATTTATCATCACGATTAATCAAAATTTGTATAGTCCAATTTCCTTTTTCATCTTGACGATAAACTTCTACCTTGATTTCATTTTGAGAAATTAAAACATATTCTTTCAAACTTGCTAAACTGCGATAATTTACCAGTTTTTCCCGTCTATCTATAGTTTCTGTACTTGGTGATAGCACTTCGATAATTAAACAAGGATAATTTAAAAAATAACGGTCTTGATCTTCAGTGTCGCAACTAACAATCGCATCAGGATAGTAAAATATAGTTTTATTATCATTGGCTAAATTTATTTTCACTTTCATGTCAGACATGAAAACATTACAGGAACTACCCCGTAACCCGGAACGTAGTCTACTAGCAATATTGAGAGTAATTATATTATGTTCTTTACTACCTCCAGCCATAGCAAAGACTTCACCAGCAAAATATTCATGACGAATATCGCTAGATTGTTCTAATTCTAGATATTCTTCGACAGTGAAAAAGTAAAGAGGAGATTGCATAATTTTTCCTTTTTTAATAATTCTCAAATTATTGTCAAGTCTTTACCAATTTAGCTAAAGTACATTAAAATCCACTCTGGTTAAGAGGATGTTTGAAAAGTTTTGAATGTATAGACTGACCCCTCTCCAAACCTCTCCCCTGCAAGGGGAGAGGCTTTAAAACTCCCATTCCCTTGCAGTGAAGGGGGGTAGGGGGGTTAGGTTTTTGGAGATTACGGGTTTGATATAATACTTTTCAAACAACCTCTAACTCAAAATCAAAAATCATCCTATTTATTTTATGCCAAAGTAGTCGGTTTTAACCGACTTTAGCTTTTAGACAGGGAATTTATTCCCTGGCTTGAAGGGACTCTCAAATCTAACCCGTAAACACTTCTGCGGGTAAGCGATTAAAGGAAAGACGCTCATTTTGCACATCTACAAAAATGGTGTCACCGTCGCTGAAATCACCGCGTAAAATGGCTTTGGCTATTTGGGTTTCTAGTTCCCGCTGAATTGCTCTTTTTAATGGTCTTGCCCCAAAAACGGGATCATATCCTACCTCTGCCAAAAAGTCAAGAGCAGCACTGGATAATTTCAAAGCCATTTTCCGATCAGTTAATCTTTGTCTGAGTCTATCTACTTGTAATTGAACAATATTCCGCAATTCGGATTTTTGTAAACTGTGGAAAATAATTAATTCATCTAGACGGTTTAAGAACTCTGGACGGAAACTACTTCGCATTGCTTCCATGACGCGATTACGCATTTCATCGTAACGGCTATCATCTCCAGATATATCTAGGATATATTGAGAACCAATGTTACTGGTCATGATGATAATACTATTTTTAAAGTCTACTGTGCGACCTTGGGCATCTGTCACCCGACCATCATCGAGAATTTGCAGGAAAATATTAAATACGTCGGGGTGGGCTTTTTCGATTTCGTCGAATAAAATTACCGCGTAGGGACGACGACGAATGGCTTCGGTTAATTGTCCTCCTTCTTCATAACCCACATATCCGGGAGGCGCACCGATTAGTCGGGAAACGTTGTGCTTATCCATATATTCGGACATATCAATTCGCACCAAAGCCTCCTCAGTGTCAAACATATAAGCAGCTAAGGCTTTCGCTAGTTCGGTTTTACCGACACCAGTTGGACCAAGGAAGACAAAACTGGCTATGGGACGGTTTGGGTCAGAAAGTCCAGCGCGAGAACGTTGAATGGCATCTGCGACAGCGGTAACGGCTTCATGTTGACCGATAACCCGGTGATGTAATTCATCTTCTAAATGCAGGAGTTTTTCCTTTTCTGATTCGACTAATTTATTCAGGGGAATGCCTGTCCATTTAGAAATAATTTCGGCAATATCGGCTTCTGTAACTTCTTCGCGTAATAGTGATTTTCCGGTTTTTTGAGTTTGGGAAAGTTCAGTTTCTACGGCTTGTAATTGCCGATGTAAGTCTGTTAATTTGCCATATTTTAATTCCGCAGCCCGGTTAAGATCGTAGTCTCTTTCGGTTTGTTGAATTTCTAAATTAACTCGGTCAATTTCTTCTTTAATTGATTGAATTTTGGTGATAATCCCTTTTTCAGATTGCCATTGTGTGCTAAGGGTTCTTTGATCTTCTTTGAGGTCAGCGAGTTCTTTTTCTAATCTTTCTAAACGTTCACGGGAAGCAGGATCACTTTCTTTTTGTAAAGAGAGTTTTTCCATTTCTAATTGCAGGATTTTCCGATCTATTTCGTCCAGTTCTTCGGGTTTGGATGTAATCTCCATCTTGAGTCTAGCAGCGGCTTCATCTACTAAATCAATGGCTTTATCGGGCAGAAAGCGATCGCTAATATAACGATTAGAGAGAGTGGCCGCAGCGACGAGAGAACTATCAGAAATTCTCACCCCATGATGGACTTCATAACGTTCTTTCAAACCGCGTAAAATGGAAATTGTATCTTGAACGTTGGGCTGATCTACATAAACTTGTTGAAAACGTCTTTCTAAAGCGGCATCTTTTTCCAAATATTTGCGGTATTCATCCAAAGTTGTCGCCCCAATGCAGCGTAATTCACCCCGTGCTAACATGGGTTTTAATAAGTTTCCGGCATCCATCGCCCCTTGACTTGCACCTGCACCGACAACGGTATGAATTTCATCAATAAACAACACAATATTCCCACCGGATTCGGTGACTTCTTTTAATACGGCTTTGAGACGTTCTTCAAATTCACCTCGGAATTTTGCTCCCGCAATTAAAGCCCCCATATCTAAACTGATGAGTTTACGATCTTTGAGAGATTGGGGAACATCACCCGCTACAATGCGCTGTGCCAAACCTTCGGCGATCGCAGTTTTCCCTACACCAGGTTCACCAATTAAAACCGGGTTATTTTTGGTTCTGCGGGAGAGAATTTGTACTGTGCGTCTAATTTCATCATCACGACCGATTACGGGGTCTAGTTGACCTTTGCGGGCGGCTTCTGTGAGATCACGTCCGTACTTCTCCAGTGATTGATATTTACCTTCTGGATTTTGGTCAGTCACTTTTTGTTTCCCCCGAATTTCTTTAATAATATTTTTGAGTTTGTTTTCATCTAAACCGAATTCTTGCAGTAAACTTTTGCCAAACCGATCATCTTTGGCGTAACCTAACAGTAAATGTTCAATAGAAATAAATTCGTCTTTAAATTCTTGACGATATTTTTCTGCCCGATCTAATAATGTATCTAAGCTGCGTCCTAAATAAACAGAAGCACTAGCGCCGGATACCTTGGGTTGACGTTGGATAAATTGCTCTGTGCGATCTCGAACTTTTTGCAAACTTGTCCCAGCTTTGGTGAAAATCGCGCTGGCCAGTCCTTCCTGTTCCAGCAACCCTTTCATCAGGTGTTCACTTTCTAGCTGCTGTTGCTGATATTGTTTAGCGACATCGGGGGTATGAGCGATCGCTTCCCAGGCTTTCTCTGTAAATTGATTGGGGTTAGTCGGCTGCATAAGCTTTTAGAATAACAAACTACCGTTTAATAAGATCATTGTAAAAATATTTGGCGGAATAGCTAGATCGGTCTTCACGTCTTTAAAATGTAGTATTATTGCCCAATACTGGCTAACTAAGCATATTTATCTTCAACTAGTCTATGTTTTCCGATATTGAAACCCATTGGACAAAAGCATCTGTTCTGGCTGCTGCTTGGCAAAATATCTTAAAAGGATATCCAGACGGGACTTTTCGCCCTGATGCTCCTGTGACTCGCGCAGAATTTGCGGCGATTATTTATACACCATTATCATTCAAACAACCATTATCTCGTCCAGCGGTAACTTTTAAAGATGTTCCCACTCATCATTGGGCAGCTAAGGCGATCGCTCAAGCATATCAAACAAATTACCTCTCTGGATATGCCAATTTGACTTTTCAACCTAATCAAATTATTTCCCGTGTCCAAGCTTTAACAGCTTTAGTTTCCGGGTTAAAATATGGGGTGACAATTGAACCTATTATTACTTTAAAAAAGAATTATACCGACTTTGCCCAAATTCCCGTTTATGCAATGGGAGCGATCGCAGCCGCCACCGAAAAAGGCATAGTTGTTAATTACCCAGACATCAAACTTTTGCAGCCCAATAAAAACCTGACTAGAGGTGAAATAGCTCCTTTTATTTGTCGAATTCTAGAAATTCCCACTGTACCTGCTCAATATATTCCTGGCAGAGAATTATTTGTCATTTCCCCACAATTTGATCAAGCTGATGATTTTTCTGAAGGATTAGCACGAGTTCAAAAAGATAATAAATGGGGCTATATTGACAAAACCGGAAAATTTGTAATTCCTCCCAAATTTGATGAAGCCAGTTCTTTTTCCCAAGGATGGGCGTTAGTTAGAGAAAATATAAAATAGGAGTCAGGAGTCAGGAGTCAGAAGAAAGAAGAAAGAAGAAAGAAGGAAGAATAAGGAAATAATTCTGATTTCTTGCCCTTACAAAAATCTATTACAATCTAAAATCTAAAATCGAATCATGGAAATTCGCGGCGTTTGGATAACAACCACAGATAGTAAAGTATTTGATAAGCAAGAAAACATGGCTGAGGCAATGAAATTTCTCGCCGAAACTGGATTTAACGTTGTCTTTCCTGTTGTTTGGAATCAGGGATTTACCAACTATCCCAGTGAATTCATGAAAGCGACATTTGGTAAAGATAGAGAAATAAACCCGCGTTTTATAGACAAAAATACTGGTAAACATAGAGATCCTTTAAGCGAAATCATAACAGAAGCTAAAAAATGGAATATTGCAGTTATCCCCTGGTTTGAATATGGCTTTATGAGTTCTTATCAAATCAAAAAGGGATCAATAATCGAGAAAAAACCCGAATGGACAGCTATAGATTCTACTGGTAAAGACCTAGTTATCAATAATTTTTATTGGCTAAATGCTTTTGATAGCGAAGTGCAAGACTTTTTATTAAGTTTATTCCTAGAAGTTGCCACAAAATATAAATATGATATTGCTGGCATTCAAGGAGATGATCATTTTCCGGCTTTTCCAATAGAAGGTGGTTACAATCTAGAAACAATTGCACTTTATGAACAAGAGTTTAAAGAACAACCACCAAAACCCCCAGAAAAACAAAATCCCCAAGATCCAAAATTACAAGATCCAGAATGGACTAGAAAATGGAAACAATGGGTACGGTGGAGGGCTGATATTCTTTCCGTTTTTCTCAGCCGTGTTTATCGAGAAATCATTAACGTTAATCCTGAATTAATTATTTCCATATCTCCCAGCGTGTATCCTTGGGGTTATGTTAACTACCTGCAAGATTCTCAAACTTGGATTGATTTGGGATTAGTTGATTTAATTCATCCCCAAATATATAGAGATACATTTGAAAATTATCAAAGTGAGATAGATAGAATCAAAAAAGATCAATTTACCCAACAACAATTACTGCAATTGATTCCGGGCATTAAAATTAAAACTGGTACATATCGAATTACTCCAGAACATTTAGTTAATGTCCTAAATTACAACCGCAAAGTTGTTGGTATTCAAGGAGAAGCTTGTTGGTTTTATGAAGGGTTGCGAGAAGATAATGATGCTTTAGCCAAAGTTCTCAAATCTGGGATTTATTCGCAACCACCAGGAATATTTGACGCGAAAGAAATCAAAAAGTATAGTTTTACCCATCGGCGTAGCAATAACGATGATTATTATTATATAAATCCCACATCACAGCAAATTCGACTGAAAGTAAAATTCGATTGGGTTGAGCCATTGTCCGAGGGAATATCAGTCATCAAAATAGGTTATAAATCTGCTTACATTGAGCAAATTGGTAAATTTATTACCCGTCTTCAGTATGATACTGCTGCACCCTTTATAGAAGAAATGGCTGTAGTCAGCATCAAGAATAAATATGGCTATATTAATAAAACAGGTAAGGAGATTATCCCGCTGCAATTTGATGATGCTGTATCTTTTTCTGAAGGTGTCGCTGCTGTAAAAATAGCTAGTAAATGGGGATTTATTAATGCCTTTGGTGAAATTTTTATTTCTCCTCAATTTGATGAGGTTAAATCATTTCATGAGGATATTGCCGCTGTAAAAGTAGCAAATCAATGGGGATTTATTAATAAAGCAGGTGGCATGATTATTCTCCCTGAATTTGATGATGCTAAAAGTTTTTACGCAGGTTTAGGATTAGTTAAAGTTGGGAATAAATGGGGTTATATAGATAGAATTGGTCAATTTATTATCAATCCCCAATTTGATGAAGCTGATATTTTCTCCGAAGAATTAGCCCCTGTAAAAATGGCAGGAAAATGGGGATATATCAATCGCTATGGTGAGTTGATCATTCCAGCGACTTTTGATTTTGCTAAACCTTTTTCTGAAGGTCTGGCATTAGTTAATGTTGGTGGAGAATTTAAACCAAATCAAGAATCAGGAAAATCATCTTTTATCGCTGGTAAATGGGGATATATTCGCAAACCTTAAAGGATTCTCGATAGATAAGTTTTTTAAATAGGATTTTCGGCAAATTAGTCCATTCTCAATAAGCGGGGGGTAATTCTCAGAGTTATTGAGAATGTTGTCAATAATTTCACGAAGTTTCAACTTTCTAGCAATTGATTATTGACATAGTTACAGTTTCTGCTATATTGGTGATATAATCTGAGAGTTTTTGTGTGCTAAGTCGAAAATTGTGATTTAAACTTTATTTCTGACTCATGAATTCTTCTTCAAGAATATGTCTCACGCAAACGCGCAAAGGCGCAAAGTTTAAATTCGCCAAATATATTTTGTATAGGAATTATCAACTTTGAATTAAACTGTTAAGAAAGCACAGTCAAAGTGGTGATATGGCAATTCAGTCAACAGCAGAAATTTTATTTCAAACTGCTTATGAAGGTCGTTACACTTGGGATGAAAACTTTCCTGGTTATGCTGCCGATGTGCAACTGCTACAGGAAGGAGAAGTTTATACAGGTAAAATTCAGATTGACCGTAATTTGAATGTGGAAATTACGGGAGTTGCAGATAAACAAATAGAAGCAGGAATTGATATTCATTTACAGGAAATAATTACTCGCTGTCAAGGAAGCAATTTTCAAACTTCTTCTAGTGAAAATGAGTTTAGTTTGGGTAACCCAGCAGAAACGGTTTTTGTCAAAGGCGAAAATACTGATTCTCAATATCAAATCCGTAACCAAAAAATCTGTCAAGAAATTCGGGTTATGGGTCGGATGTCTTTGGAGATTAATTCTGAGCAATTCCTAGATACAGACTCCGGTTATATCCCTTCTGCTTATGATGTGGTTTTTCGCAATTCGCAAACAGGTGATGTTAATAGCATCCTCAAGTTTACGGACACATATCAAAAATTTGGTAATTACTACATTTTAACGAAGCAGGTAGTGGCAGAATATGAAGATGGGAAAACTGCAACTCCTCAATCAATTACCGAGTTTGTTTATTCCAATATTCAGCTACTGGAATAGGGAGGAGGCAGGGGAGAATATTTTTCTTCCCACTGACCACTGACCACTGACTAATGACCAATTATCCATTTCCAGCCTACACTAGATAATTAGCAACTCGGATAATTACCAATTTATTTACTAAACAGGTCTAAACCTATGGAACTAACGATAGAAAATGTAGAAACTGTATTAGACGAGATGCGCCCTTATCTCATGTCTGATGGTGGTAACGTAAAACTCGTAGAATTGGATGGACCGATTGTTAAAGTCGAGTTACAGGGTGCTTGTGGTTCTTGTCCCAGTTCCACTATGACTCTGAAAATGGGTATTGAACGCCGTCTTAAGGAAATGATTCCTGAAATCTCTGAAGTAGAACAAGTTGTAGGATAAGTTTCTGAAGTAAAAAAAGTTATCTAAATCGCTGGTAATGGGGAATGGGGGAAGAGGTAATTGGTAAGATATACTTGTCACCTGTTCCCCGTTCCCTATTTTCCATCACCTACTCTTTTATATATTATATGTCTCATCCTTTGCACGTTGCGTTTATCTGGCATCAACATCAACCGTTGTACAAGTCTCCTGAAAATGGTAGTTCTCTAGTGACTAGCCAGCAGTACCGCTTGCCTTGGGTACGTTTACATGGGACTAAGGATTATTTGGATTTAGTATTATTGTTAGAGAAGTATCCTAAACTGCACCAAACGGTGAATTTAGTTCCCTCGTTAATATTGCAAATAGAAGATTATGTTGCAGGTACGGCTTTTGACCCTTATTTAACTGCTAGTTTAACTCCTGTAGAAAAGTTGACTCGTGAACAAAAAGAGTTCATTGTTCAACATTTCTTTGATGCTAACCATCATACTTTGATTGATCCTCATCCTCGTTATGCCGAGTTATATTACCAAAGGCAGGAACAGGGACAAAGTTGGTGTTTAGCAAATTGGCAGTTGTCAGATTATGGTGATTTACTAGCTTGGCATAATTTAGCTTGGATTGATCCTTTATTTTGGCATGATCCAGAAATTGCGGCTTGGTTAGCACAAGGTCGTAATTTTAGTTTAGGCGATCGCCAGCGCATTTATTCCAAACAGCGGCAAATCCTCAGTCAGATTATTCCCCAACATCGGAAAATGCAGTCAAGTGGACAACTGGAAGTTACCACTACTCCCTATACTCACCCGATTTTACCCTTATTAGCTGATACTAATTCAGGACGGGTGGCTGTGCCGCAGATGACATTACCCAAGCAGCGGTTTCAGTGGGTAGAAGATATCCCCCGGCATTTACAAAAATCCTGGGATTTATATATAGATAGGTTTGGGCAAGATCCTAGAGGTTTATGGCCTTCTGAACAGTCCGTTAGTCCAGAAATTTTACCGTATATTATTAAACAAGGGTTTAAATGGATTTGCTCAGATGAAGCGGTTTTAGGTTGGTCATTAAAACACTTTTTTCATCGAGACGCTGCGGGAAATGTCCAAGAACCAGAATTGCTCTATCGTCCCTATCGTCTGCAAACTCCAGCAGGTGAAGTGGCGATTGTTTTCCGTGATCACAGATTATCAGATTTAATTGGCTTTACATACAGTGCAATGCCGGCAAAGAAAGCAGCAGCGGATTTAGTTGGACATTTGCAAGCGATCGCTAAACAACAAAAAGAAAGTAACGATGATCAACCTTGGTTAGTGACAATTGCCCTAGACGGGGAAAATTGTTGGGAATTTTATCCCCACGACGGGAAAGACTTCTTAGAAACATTGTATGAAAGTTTGAGCAATGAACCCCATATCAAACTTGTCACCGTTTCCGAATTCATTGAAAAACACCCACCTACCGCCACTATTCCCGCTGCACAACTCCATAGTGGTTCTTGGGTAGACGGCAATTTTACCACATGGATAGGAGATCCCGTCAAAAACCGCGCCTGGGACTATCTCACCGCAGCTAGACAAGTCTTAGCAAATCATCCCGAAGCCACAGAACAAAACAACCCAGCCGCCTGGGAAGCCCTATATGCGGCTGAAGGTTCAGACTGGTTTTGGTGGTTTGGAGAGGGACATTCTTCCAATCAAGATGCCATTTTTGACCAATTATTTCGGGAACATCTCTATGGCATTTACAAAGCCTTAAATGAACCCATACCTCCATATCTGCACACCCCCCTAGAAATCCATCAAGCCCGTTCTGACCATAAACCACAAGGCTTTATTCATCCTATCATAGATGGTAAAGGTGATGAACAAGATTGGGACAAAGCTGGGCGCATCGAAGTTGGTGGTGCTAGAGGAACAATGCACAACAGCAGCACTATCCAACGTTTATGGTATGGGGTAGACCATTTAAACTTTTATGTGCGAGTAGATTTTAAAACAGGTGCTGTTCCTGGCAAAGATATACCTCCAGATTTGCACCTATTCTGGTATTATCCAGATAGAACAATGGTGAATAGTTCCATACCTCTAGCGGAAGTACCAGACAGCGCACCTTTGAATTATCTATTTCACCATCATTTGGAAGTTAATTTACTCAGTCAATCGGTGCAGTTTCGAGCCGCAGGAGATAATCATTTATGGTATCCCCGTGCCTCTCGCGCCCAAGTTGCGTTAGATTCTTGTTTAGAAATAGCAGTACCTTGGGCTGATTTGCGAGTCCCTCCAGATTATCCTCTGCGGTTGATTTTGGTGTCTTCTGATGATGGTTGTTTTTCTGGTTATGTTCCAGAAAATGGTCTGATTCCTATTGATGTTCCTTAGTGATAAGTAGGTGGGTGTTGAAAATTGTCGTTATGGCAAGGCAAAAGGCAAGAGGCAAGAGGCAAGAGTGAAGAGGGTTTAGACGATTTTACGTTTCTTTACACAGTTTGGTTTTATTGTGTTCACCTACATAATTCTCCCGATTTTTATCGGGATTTCTGATTTTTGTTTCACGCAAAGCATCTTTTTTTGACTGAAGCTCTAAACTCTGAAACTTTAGACTTTCTTATCTGTTTTTTGTAATATACTCAACACGGTTCAGACATGGACTTTTACAAAATTACGAAAAACCTCAAGTCGTCTCATTCCTAGTCTCTGACTGGGAATGAATTCTAGAACCCACATTCCGCACCCTTGACTGTCACAAACGGTGATTACGGAGGTAAATTGATGAAAAATGAGTAAAAGAATACATTTATCTATAAAAAAACAAATTTTAGATAGGAAAATTGATTCAGATACATTCTCAATAAGAAGCAATAAAGAATGAGGGTGGTTTCTGGCAGAAAATATAATATAATTTTATTGTTAGTCTATCAAGACTTAATCATAACTTATATCCTTCTAGAAATAAACTTAAAAACAGCATTAAAACTTAAACTCATTAATAAAATCAATGAGTCAAATTGTATAAT
>NZ_LJOU01000106.1:0-18472 GCF_001672085.1 Anabaena sp. AL93
CCCCCAACTCCCCCAACTCCCCCTGTTCCCTATTCCCTGCTATAACTATAACAAATTACGCAAAAACGTCTGATTTATGGCTAATTATGGAGGAATCAACACTGTGACAAATGACCCAGGGTTGTATATTTTGCTCGTCAGCGTTCATGGTTTAATTCGTGGTAACAATCTAGAGTTAGGTAAAGATGCTGACACTGGTGGACAAACCAAATACGCGGTAGAACTGGCTTGCACATTAGCTAAAAATCCCCAAGTCGCAAGGGTTGATTTAGTAACCCGGTTGGTAAATGATCCCAAAGTTAGCCCTGATTATGCTCAACCAGTCGAAATTCTCACAGATAAAGCCCAAATTATTCGCATCGCCTGTGGTCCCAAACGCTACCTCCGCAAAGAAGTTCTTTGGCCACACTTAGATACATTTGCAGATGAATTACTCAAACACATTCGCAAAATCGGCAAAATTCCTCATGTTATTCATACACATTATGCTGATGCTGGATACGTAGGTTCTAGGGTTGCGGGTTGGTTAGGTATACCTTTAGTCCATACGGGTCACTCTCTGGGACGTATCAAACAACAAAGATTATTAGAACATGGGACTAAACAGAAAACCATTGAAGAAAATTTTCATATTAGTACAAGAATAGAGGCGGAAGAAATCACTCTGGGAAGTGCAGCTTTAGTTATAGCCAGCACTCATCAAGAAGTTGAAGAGCAGTATAGCGTTTACGATCACTATCAACCCGAACGTATGGTAGTCATCCCTCCAGGTGTCACCTTAGAGCGTTTTTATCCAGCCGCAGATAATTGGCAAAATCCGCCTATTCAACAGGAATTAGAGAAGTTTCTCAAAGACATACAAAAGCCTATAATTATGGCGATTTCTCGCCCAGCTATCCGTAAAAATGTCAGTAGTTTAATTAAAGCTTATGGGGAAGATCCCGAACTGCGCCAATTAGCTAACTTGGTGCTAATTTTAGGCAAAAGAGACGATATTTTGGCGATGGAATCGGGTCCGCGTCAAGTATTTTTAGAGATATTGCAATTAATAGACCGCTATGATCTTTATGGTCATGTTGCTTATCCTAAACATCATCATGCAGATGATGTACCAGATTTATATCGGTTAACGGCGAAAACCCAAGGAGTGTTTATCAACCCAGCTTTAACAGAGCCATTTGGACTGACATTAATTGAAGCGAGCGCCTGTGGTGTCCCTATCATTGCTACGGCTGATGGTGGTCCAAGAGATATTCTCGCGGCTTGTCAGAATGGATTATTAATTGATCCTTTGAATATTCAAGATATTCAAACTGCTTTGCGAACATCGCTCACCAATCCAGAACAATGGCAACAATGGTCTAAGAATGGCATGATTAATGTTTGCCAACATTTTTCTTGGGATAGTCACGTAGAGCATTATCTCGAACAAGTTCACCGATTATTGCCCCAAAAACGCATTCAATCTCTGTTAAGTCCGCTTGTTAAATCCCCCGCAGATGAACATCCCGATTGGAATATATCGGAGACTAATCACTTACCAACGGCTGATCGGTTTTTGGTGTGTGAAATTGATAATACTCTATTAGGTGATGGGGAAGCTTTAGCACAGTTAATTCAGAGGATTCGTGATCAGGGGAATACAACTGGAGTCGGTATTGCTACAGGTCGCAGTCTGAAAAGTACCTTAAATATGTTGGAGGAATGGCGTTTTCCCATGCCAGATTTGCTGATTACATCGGCAGGAAGTGAAATTTACTACGGTCCGCAGATAGTCACAGATACAAGTTGGAAAAGACATATTTCTTACCATTGGCAACGGTCAGAAATTCGGAAAGTGATGCAGGATATTCCTGGGGTAGAATTGCAATCGGCTGATGCTCAGGGTAAGTTTAAGGTTAGCTATTTTGTGGATGAGGCAAAATCACCTAGTGTCCGCGAAATTATCCGTCGTTTGCGCCAACATCGTCTTCATGTGAAGGGATTTTATAGCCATAATATGTATCTTGATTTATTGCCTATCCGAGCCTCTAAGGGGGATGCTATTCGTTATGTGGCTCTAAAATGGGGGTTGCCTGTGCAACGCTTTTTGGTGGCTGGGGCTTCGGGTAATGATGAATCTATGTTAGCTGGTAATACTTTGGCAGTGGTGGTGGGAAATCACAGTCAGGAAGTGGAAAAGCTGCGCGGTTTACCACAGATTTACTTTGCTGAAGGAAATTATGCTTGGGGGATTTTGGAAGCTTTAGATTATTATGACTTTTTCGGCAACTTATCTCCAACACCATAAGCAGGTTGGCGTTGAAAATTGTCGTTATGGCAAGGCAAGAGGCAAGAGGCAAGAGGCAAGAGTGAAGAGGGTTTGGGCGATTTTACGTTTCTTTGCACAGTTTGGTTTTATTGTGTTCACCTACTTAACTGTCCGGGGACTTATATTGCTCAAAAAGAGATAAATATAGAAAATCCGTCAACCACCCATCACCAAACTGAGTACAGTTTTGGTGGGGGTCTCCTGGAGGTTTAGATGAATTCATCCATATTCATCTGCGTTTATCTGCGTTTATCTGCGGTCAATAATTCTGGAAATCTGATTTTGGATGACACGGGTTTTTTGGGAAAATAAAATTTCCCGTAGCAATTCACTATAAAATCTAAAATTCAAAACAGAGATTAGCACACATGGAAAATCTTACTCCTAATTCTAGTTTTAGTGTGACATTGCGCTTACAAATTCCCAATCGGGTGGGGATGTTAGCTTCTGTTACTCAAGCGATCGCTGCCACTGGTGGTAATCTAGGACAAATTGATTTAATTGAACAAACTCGCCAAGAATCTATCCGTGATCTGACTGTTGATGCGGCGAGTACGGAACACGCGGAAACTATTGTGCAAGCGGTGAAGGGATTACCAGATATTCAAGTAATTGATGTTTATGACCGCACCTTTAATTTACATCGCGGTGGCAAAATCAGTATTGTGAGTCGAATTCCGCTCAAAAGTGTTTCTGATTTAGCTATGGCTTATACTCCTGGAGTTGGTCGCATTTGTAAGGCGATCGCCGAAAATCCAGAGGAAGTGTATAATCTGACTATCAAACAGAACACGGTGGCGATCGTCACTGATGGTAGTGCAGTATTAGGTTTAGGCAATTTGGGACCAGCGGCGGCTTTACCCGTGATGGAAGGGAAAGCGATGCTGTTTAAGGAATTTGCTGGACTGGATGCTTTTCCCATCTGTTTAGATACTCAAGATACAGATGAGATTGTCAAAGCAGTTAAAAATATCGCCCCGGTTTTTGGTGGTGTAAATTTGGAAGATATCGCTGCCCCCCGCTGTTTTGAAATTGAAAAAAGACTGCGGGCGGAATTAAATATCCCGATTTTTCATGATGACCAACATGGTACAGCCATTGTCACCTTAGCGGCTTTGTTTAATGCTCTCAAACTCGTGCAGAAATCCCTTGCAGATATCCGCATTGTGATTAATGGTGCGGGTGCGGCTGGGGTAGCGATCGCTCGGTTACTCCGCAAAGCCGGTGCAGAAACCATTTTGATGTGTGATTCTAAGGGGATTATTTCCCATAATCGCACTGATTTAACTGCTGAAAAACTGGAATTTGCAGTTAAAGCCCAAGGAACTTTAGCTGGTGCAGTTCAAGGTGCAGATGTCTTCATTGGTGTCAGCGCACCGGGAGTTTTGACACCAGAAATGGTACAGGGAATGAGGAAGGATGCAATTGTGTTTGCAATGGCTAATCCTATTCCCGAAATTCAGCCCGAATTAGCTCCTAAAAACGTCGCTGTGATGGCTACGGGTCGGAGTGACTACCCCAACCAAATCAATAACGTCCTGGCGTTTCCTGGGGTGTTTCGTGGGGCTTTAGATTGTCGGGCTAGGACGATTACTACTGCTATGTGTTTGGAAGCTGCCAGTGCGATCGCATCTTTAGTTAAACCCTCGGACTTGAACCGGGAACATATTATTCCTTCTGTCTTTGATCGGCGTGTTGCTACTGCTGTGGCTGCTGCTGTCCAACAAGCCGCACGGGAAGAAGGTATTGCTCAAAGTTAGTTAATTTTTGACACTCCCCGGTCTAAAGACGCGGGGATTCTTAATCGAATAATTGTCAAGACAACTGCTCGAATAATATCCGCTTTTCAGGTATTACCTTAGATGTACGGTTCTTGCCCTGATCCTGTTTGCCATTACTGGCAGAATCATCTCTGACAAGCGTAACTTTCCGAGAGTCCCCCGGTAGGTTTTTAATGTCTTTGCTGACAAATTTTAAATTAGCTCTTCACAGTAATTATACCAGTGGCGTTATCATCTGCACCCGGAGAGGCAGGAACTGTGTCATAATGGGCAGCAATGAGAATTGCTCCGGCGGTTTTGTTTGTTCCTGGTCGTTGGGTAAAAATATTTACACCTTGAGGAAATTTTTCTAGTTGAGGTTGCCAGCCAAATTTTCGCAGTTCCTTTGTGATATATGTACGGGTAAGCGATCGCTCCATTTTGCTATAACGCCGAAAATTCAATTTTTGAACATGAGCGAAAAGTTGATTACTATCAACCAATAGAGTATTGTTCACATTTTGGGGTTTCCCCGGGGTTTGAGGTTGTTGTACAGGAGTATTTTTAACTATCGGTACAATCTCAGATTGCGGAAAAAAACCGCCAATAGTCAAAACAATCATTACCGGAAAATGTTCATTCGTCATTGACCAACGATCCTGATTGAACTGCATTCAATTTCGCCTGTTGGTCAATTCCTCACTCGCGCGCATTCATCCCACACTCCTAAGAGTGAGATGTGGGACTTCTGCTGTTTGTGTTAAAACTACACCAAGTTTGACAGATTGTCTTTTGACATGGACATCATGATAAGAGATGTAAAAAGTATACTTTCCCAATAGACATCTCCAGAAATTAAAGATGCTTGACCTGAAACCCTTGTAGAGACGTTCCATAGAATGTCTCTAGCATCTTTTTTGGAGATGTCTAATTGCCAATTCCCAGTTCCCATCATGAATATGCTAGATTTATTACTCATCACATTACTAGGTTTCTTGGGCAGTTTTGGACATTGCTTTGGAATGTGTGGACCCTTAACAGTAGCTTTTTCTCTTTCTAAACAGCAGGAAAATCCAACTTGGCAACAGCAATTAAAGTTTCATACCTTACTCAACTTGGGGCGAATGTTGAGTTACGCTTTAGTAGGTGCTGGTATTGGCACAATCAGTTCGGTATTAGTAGAAGGTGGACAACTTGCAGGAGTCGGTAGTGATTTGCGGCGTTGGATAGCCATAATTACAGGCATAATTCTGATTTGGTTTGGTTTAGGACAGGTGAAACCAGATTTATTACCGCATATTCCCCTACTACACCCCATCTTAAAAGGGAATTTACACAACCGTCTCAGTGCAGCCATGCTCAAGTTATCTGCACAAACTCAATGGTGGACACCGACACTTTTGGGCATGACATGGGGATTAATGCCCTGTGGTTTTTTATATGCGGCTCAAATTAAGGCTGCGGCGACAGGGAATTTGTGGCAAGCAACAGCGACAATGTTAGCTTTTGGAATTGGCACGCTGCCCATCATGCTAGGTGTAGGTGTTTCTACGGCTTTAATGAGTAAAGATCGCCGCAGTCAATTATTTCGCTTGGGTGGTTGGCTAACTCTAATAATTGGGGCTATTACCCTCTTACGAACGGGGGATACCATGACAGACTATAGCGGACACGCTTCTCTAATTTGTTTAATTCTCTCATTGATTGCCCGTCCTGTGAATAGTTTTTGGTCTGCACCTCTGCGTTACCGTCGAGCTTTGGGAGTTGGGGCTTTTGTTCTGGCTGGGGTACATACTATTCATCATGTTGAACATTCTCTAGCGTGGAATTTCAACGCTTTTTGGTTTTTAAAGTTAGAATTTCAATGGGGGATGATTGCAGGAGCTATGGCATTATTATTAATGCTTCCTGCTGCTTGTACAAGTTTCGACTTTCTGCAAAAGTCATTAGGTAAGCGTTGGCGACAAATTCATCTCCTGAGTGTACCAGCTTTGTTATTGAGTGCTATTCATACGCTGATGATCGGTTCTCATTACCTGGGTGCTTTCAGATTAAGTTGGCAAAACCAGTTAGCAGCCGTGTTCCTGGGGATAATTATTTCTGGTGTATTATTAGTGCGCTCACGGTATTTTTGGTTATATTTACATCTAGAAAAATTTTATGTTCCTCCCAATAAGTCGCGGTAAATTGACTCGTTCTACTCAATGTAACAGCAAAATCAGGTATCTATTATTATTAATTTTATCTAGTTTGATAGTTACTACAAATACTCAAGTTTTAGCCCACACGGTGAAAATATCCGAAGATGTGGGTGGTACTGTCCATTTAGAACCTAATGATAATCCCCGCGCTGGGGAAGTTACTCAAACTTGGTTTGCCCTGACGCGAAAGGGTGGTAAGGTAATTCCTTTAAAAGATTGTAATTGTCGGTTGGCTATTTATGCTGAACCTCATGTAGCAGGAGAACCAGCATTAATTGAACCTCGATTAAAATCTATTCAGGCTGAACGGTATGAAGGCATACCAGGAACAGAAGTAACTTTTCCCAAGCCAGGGGCTTATCAGTTGCAATTGAGTGGTAAACCTGTGATTGAGGGAAGTTTTAAACCTTTTGAGTTAAAGTTTGTTGTCACTGTGGCTACAGGAAAGGCTGTAGATATTTCTCAACCGGGGCAAAATGTCAACGAGAATCAGCAAGGAACAAAAATTGGTTTAGTACAACCTTTAATTTGGTTGGGAGTTTCGTTAATTTCAGGTGGTATTGTAGTTTTTTTGAGACAAATT
Source organism: Anabaena sp. AL93 (assembly GCF_001672085.1). NCBI lineage: Bacteria > Bacillati > Cyanobacteriota > Cyanophyceae > Nostocales > Nostocaceae > Anabaena > Anabaena sp. AL93. The sequence goes on from NZ_LJOU01000106.1 coordinate 6,856, forward strand.
AAGTAAGTTGGCGTTAAAAATTGTCGTTGGGATCAGACATTTGACTTTTGACTTCTGCCCTGCGGTACTAGTAGTCTGTCAAATAAATTTTGACGGATAAAGAAGAAATGAACCACGAAGGACGCAAAGAGCGCGAAGGAACAAGGAAGAGGAGAAAGAAGCTTGTTTAACTTTAAGAGAATTAGAACGTCTATTGGTAAGGTAAGTAGGTGAACACAATAAAACCAAAGTGTGTAAAGAAAAGTAAAATCGCCCAAAGCTTCTTCACTCTTGCCTCTTGCCTCTTGCCCTCCTATAACGACAATTTTCAATGCTAACCTACTTATCTCGTAGACAAATATAACCAAAGTATTGATGCTCGTTTAGGAGATCAAACTCGTTATCAAAGATGGGAAGCTGGGTTAATTGTTGCACCTGATTTAATCTCAGAAGAAGATTTGCGTATTTGTTTAATGAAACAAACTCGACGCTCGATTTATAGGGGTGGATATCTGCAACTTGAAAATCTCACCTATCGGGGTGAAAACCTAGCTGGTTACGCTGGGGAAAGCGTGGTGTTGCGATTTAACCCCAAAGACATTACAACTATCTTGGTTTATCGTCAAACAGGTTCTCAAGAAGAATTTTTAGCTCGTGCTTATGCTCAAGATTTGGAGACTGAAGAATTGTCTCTGGATGAGGCTAAAGCCATGAGTCGCAGGATTCGACAAGCAGGTAAAGAAATTAGTAATCGTTCGATTTTGGCAGAGGTAAGAGACAGAGAAACTTTTGTTAAGCAAAAGAAAACGAAAAAGGAACGCCAAAAAGAAGAACAGGTTGTAGTTGAAAAAGCCAGCAGTGAGCGTCTTGCCCTGAGCGAAGTCGAAGGGAGTCGAACTGTTAAAAAACCTGTGATTGTTGAACCAGAAGAAATAGAAGTGGCATCTGTGGAAAGTTCTTCACAACCAGATATGCCAGAGGTTTTTGATTATGAACAAATGCGCGAAGATTACGGGTGGTAAATTATGACTTCACAACAAGCCCAAAGTGTTGCTCAAGAATTAGGTGATATTCTCCCCAATGATGAGAAATTACAAGCAGAAATTCACCGATTGAATCGGAAGAGTTTTATTCAATTGGAACAGGTGAAAATGCTCCATGATTGGTTCTATTCGGGCTTTAAAGAAGGGATTATTATTTTAACATCAGCTAAATATTTGAAACTTTCAATTATAAATGATAGAATGTAATTGTGGGTGAACGTCGGCTTCATGCCGTGTGTTTGGGTAGCTTGTCTACTTAAATCTAGCCCACAAACCATTTTAGTTTATCTAGTAATAGTCGGTTATAATCAGTTTTAGATAAACCTCTTTTGTAATTATTTTGCAAACTAAATTTAGCTAATTTAATACATTTACTCACTAATTAATTGCAAGTCTTGTATCTATACTGATGATGTATCAGTAGGGGCTGTGGCAATTATTTTTAATAGTAAATGGTGACACCGAAATTCAGCAGGATATGATTTTCCTGATGGAACTACCCTCTGATGATCCGAGGTTTTGTGATCACGAATTGGAAAATCTGGATGATCATTTAATGTGCATGGTACTTTAGTCTCAATATTGGTAAAAGCTTTGTTAGGATCACCAGAAAAAAGATAACCGAGCATTCCTCCTTCATAAGAAAAGGGTGCATACTTGCAAGTTATAAAATTTTCATTTATTTCTTTTACATATTCACCTACTGCGCCATCTGTTTTTAAAACTTTAGCTTCTAAAGGCCATATAATCCTTCTATTCTTTCTAAGAATAAATGCAATGTCATACTCTTTTGGTTGTGCTGGTGCAACTTGACGAGTCTCCCTTTCATAAGAACCATGTTGAACATAATATGGCTCATCCCCTGTCATAACGCTGCGAATTTCTGGCTCAAGCAGTTGAGTGATATCTCTTTCAATATCATCTTCAGCTTGACTACAATCAATTTCTGAGAATACCTCGTTTACTAATAAATCATATCCTTTCCACACAAAAGTAAGTATATTGATTGATGCTGTTTCACACCAATCCTTAGAAATCGCCATGAATTCATCTGTCTCTGGCCATCTTAATTCCGAAATTGTCTGCCGTCTTCTAATCAAAATTTAACTCCTGTACTACTAATATTTTGCGTTTAAATTTAGTTAATTAATCTCAGATATATATCTAAGTCATAATATCTGCGGCTACTTCGTCAGCATCTCTTAAAGCCATAGAGCGAGTCCAATAACGAATTTTGTCAGGTTTGATTAAATAAATAGTAGGAATTTTCACCCCTTTCAATTCTACAGAATCATAGATACTGGCAACACGCTGATAAAAGATGCCACCGTCTTCTATACTTCCTCTTTCCAGATATAACTTATTTAAGTTTTCCAAACGTTCCATTAAATCAGGGGAGTCAATAGGTTTAATATGAACACCTTCAGAATCAGGCTTATTAAGATAAATAGCCACTAAGCGAATAGGAAGAAGAGTTTTAGTTTGTTCCTGAAATATGGTGGCGCAAACTTGTTTATCTTGTCCAAATCCTGCTTTAAGAACTCGCAAGAAATACTCACAATATGCCGTAAGTTCAGGTTCAGTATTATTCTGAAATTGACTATTATCTATACGGTGAGTTCTTTTGCGTCCTGGCGAAGCACCATCTCCTTTAAAGTCTGGCAGAGTGTAATTAAATAAATCATTAATTAGCACCCATTCACTATCTTTAAATTCAAAAGCTTGTCGTATGCGCTCATCTATATCATCATCATCAATTGTTTTTATATTATGTAATTCTCCTACCGATAATTCAGGTATTGGCACACGCAGTAAATCGCTTGGTTTTATTTCAGGAATATATGACGCAAAACGACCATTTGAAAGTAGTAGATAATAGACAGCCAATTTACTTTTGTAGCTCAGACAAGCTGCTTCTAATATTAAAGAATTTTCTTCGGCAATGTGTACACTGACATAGCTACCAGAGCAAATAATTCCTTCATTAGTTCCATCTAATTCAGTTAGTTCTGCTCTAAATCGTTTATTTTCTACTAGCCAGCTTTGCTTGATTATTAATTGTGGTAAATTGAAAGCATCTATTTTTGTTGATCTTCCTCGTTCAGCGTAGGGATCTTGATTAATAGGAAAATCATTTTTACTAATACGAATAGATGTATTTTTTGGGAAATTTTTCGTTTCTAAAATTCGTCTATTTAAAAGATGATTATACCTTTGTTTATTAGTACCTCTAATTATTCCCTGACTAGTAATAGCAATATTATTATTCTCTAATTGTGTAAGATTATTAAATCTACTTAATCTCCTAATAAGATTCAGATCGCGTCTTCCTCCCCACATTAAAGCTGTCCAAACTAATGGATCTGTTATTGCCTCTTGTGGGTAAATTATATTAATATAATCTGGCTCAATTACTATATGATAGTCATCCTCATTTGTCATAACGGGCTTGGGACAAATGTATGTCAAAGGCTCACCATCAGGAGGTATTGCTGACATAGTAATGATACAAGTTGGAGAAATAGCATCTTTAAAAAGTCCAAAACGTAATGCAGACAAATTAACTATTTCTTCTATTTTGAAATCTGAAAAGAGAGTATTACGGAATATCTGAGCAGGTTTACTTTGATTAAAAATCAAAGCCATTGCAGGTTGCATCATTGCGATTTGCCCACCCAATTTAGTTAAAGCAGCAGCTTTTGGTAGAAAGAAAAGGGCAATATTACCATAAGAGGTATTCCATTTATTCCGATTTTCAGGTCTATTCTTCCAAGAATCTATGTATAAAGATTTCTTTACGGAATTTTTACCCCAGGGTGCATTACCAACAACTAAATCATATTTAGCAGCATCTTCAACAGAACGAAAACCTTCTTTTTCTTCTTCAAAAAAATCAGCAGCAATTAATTGACGTTCACGTAATCTAGGAAAGCGAAACTCATTATCCCAATAATATTGAGGTTCAACTTTATCAAGCATGGTTAAATAAAGACTAAAAGATGCTACTCTTACTGCTTGAGCATCTACATCAACACCAAATAAATTATTTTCTAGTAAATATTTTAAATCACTAGGTTGAATTTTTTTTGGATGAGCTTTTTCCCATCTATAAATTAAACGTTGGAATGCTTTAACTAGAAAAATTCCTGAACCACAAGCAGGATCAAGAATCTTCATATCCCATTCTTCACTATCCCAAGGTAAAACACCATCTAATACAAAATCAACTATATGTTCTGGTGTGTAATGAACTCCTGTGCCAGATTCTTTACTAACAAACTCCTCATATATACTACTGATAAACTCTAAAGGTATAACGTCAAAACGGTAGTATGGCCATAGACTTAATTGTCCAGTTTCAATGTCTATATGACCACTAACAAAATCAGCAAGTATATTTAGGTGGGTTTCTTTAACTTTTTGTTCTTCTGTTTGCCATTCAGTTTCACGTTTTTCTTCCGTAGCACCTTTACCTGGGAATAAATCACCATTGAACTTGCTATTAAGCCAACGGAAAAATTTATAAGTATCTCTATGATTTCTTAATATGTCAGCTAAATGAGAGTATTTAGCAGATAATTCACCAATTCGATATAAATAATCTAGTAAGTTTGTATTTAAAGCAGGATTACCTTCAGATTCTTGACGATCAAAAAGGAATTGAATAAAAATAATTCTTGCTAATAAATCATGAATCGTGTCATCATCAAGTTCTTTTTTTTGAAGTATTTTCCGAACACTTTTTAGATTTTTTAACAGCATCTGGTCAGCAGCTTTTTTTCGTTGAAATCGCTGACTATGTTCTTGGAAAAATTGACCAGATACTAGATCAACCCAGTGTAACCGCAAAGTTTCAGCAGCTTGACCTGAAAGAGATAACTGATTAAATGACTCAATTTCCTGTTTAGAAACATTAACTACAGGCTTGATAACATCATCCTCTTTTGGAGGTTCTTCGTAGCACGTCCAAATTCTTAATCGCTGAGGTTCTGTTGTAATTAGTGATGGTGTACGAGAAAAACTCCAAGCAAGTTGATAAGTTTTTCTTATTGTGTCTTCTGAAACTTCTGTAGGAAAATCGCACACCAACGCAATAGGTGTTTCTGTTGAGTCACCTTGAGGATTTGCCGACAGCACGCCTATTTGCACACCATAACCATCTGAAAGTTTGCTGATAGTTCTACCTAATTTTTCCCTAGCGATTCCTGCATAAACACCTGGACCAGCACCAGATGGGTCCAAAATTTCTTGTGGAGTTGGCCAGTGAAGCTTTTCATGTGCTAGTTCAAGTAGTCCAGACTGTGACATTCCGTTTTTTACGCTGAATTAAAGTATAGTTTCAGATTTCAACCATCACATTGTCATGATATTGATTGATATTCTTCAAGAGTACAGGAGTATTATCCATTGCTGCAATAATAATATTTAAATATAGTTCATAAAATTTTATTTAGAGCGATCGCTCCGCTCGCCGAAGGCATCGCACTTTCATCAAAAGCAAGCGATGCTCCCAATATACAGTAATCATGCGACTTCAGTTTTAATCAGCCAATTTTTTAGCTAACCCCTGATAAATAACATCTAACCACACGGGAATCACAGAATCTGCCGAAATTTTGGCTCAATTTGCTCCCCAAAATCCTGCTGAAACTCAACCAGCGAAAAGTAAAAAAGGGAAAAAATCTCCAACTTCAGATAGCGAACGTAATTTATCAAAAAACTTATTCGACACTTACAGTAATACAGAAGATAATTTAACTCGTTGTGCCATTAGTTATCTACTCAAAAATGGCTGTAAAATTAGCAATAAAGATTTCAACACCTTTCAACACCCCTCCCGGAGTGGGCTACGGTGTACACACAAGTCTTAAAATTCCCCCTATGACTTGGTTTCGTTATCTAATTTTAGGCTGTGCGATAGCGTTCGCGGTAGTGTCTCGTTCGCGGTAGCGTTCCGATAGCTTGCGTGGCGACGCAGGAGCCATAGGAATAGAGATAGCGCGACCTAGGAATCGCTCTGGAAGTCTTTCATTGCCTTCCCGTAGCGTCTCCCACAGAGGAGGAATAACGAAGCGATAGCGAACGCATTGCGTCCCGGAGGGAACTAGCGCGACCTAGGAATCGCAAAAACCACAAGATTATGTGATTACTTGCGCTCGTAATGACAATTTCAGGGGTCTATAACGCCTGAAACCCTTGCAGATAACACTTGTGTGTACACAAAAATGAGCGCGGAGGGATTCGAACCCCCGATCTACAGGACCGGAACCTGTTGCTCTATCCACTGAGCCACGCGCCCTTATACCTCTATTACCATAGCACACTTTTTCAATTTAAATAAAATTAAATTATGAGTAAGTAGGTGAACACAATAAAACCAATCTGTGTAAAGAAAAGTAAAATCGCCCAAACCCTCTTGACTCTTGCCTCTTGCATGAGTGCCTCTTGCCTTGCCATAACGACGATTTTCAATGCTAACCTACTTAATTTGCTGGGTCAACGGGTGTACCATCACGGCGGACTTCAAAATGGAGGTGGGGTCTGGTGGATAAGCCTGTAGAACCAACAGCAGCGATCGCTTGTCCTTTCTGTACAGTTTGTCCTTCACTAACGTATAATTCTAGTGTGTTCATAGAGGGTGGTCATCGCCCGACTATGGCTGATAATCAACATAAACAGGATTATGCCTGACCTGTGGCAAAATTTAACACAGCGATTCAAACCGAATTCCTATTCATGGCAGTAATTACGGGTAATAAAATGATTTATTGAATATTACAGCAAATTGTCATCAAACCCGGAACAAGAACCCCACCCCCAACCCCCTCCCCGCAAGCGATGAGGGGGCTAAGATGTACCTTATATGATTGGAAATCGCTGTATGAGCGATCGCAATAGTGGCTGTGTAGTAACACACTTTATTATTTTGGGTATCCTATTAAAATGGAAACCATGAATAGTTATTGATACTAGCAGTGCGAAACCGTCAACTCCCTTATTTTTTATTTTCTTTGACTTTAGTGATCATAATTGGCTTTGTTAAGTTCTTAGATAAATCCCCAAGTTTTCCCTGTGAAAAAGCGGGATTTATGGTTAGCCAAATTACACAATCTTATATCCATCCTGAGAAAATATTAGTCCGTCCCTGGTTGGGTCAACATCATGTATATGCTGTATTTATGCTGCCAACTAATTATGTATATGATCGGCTTATCAAAGTTAATTTACCAGTCAATAAAACCTTTTGTGGAACTACCGTTAAATTCACTCAAGCTATAGATGACATTAATCTTCAACCAGGACATTATTTAGTCAGGGGATATTTACAAACACGCACTGCACTCCAATATATCTTTGCAGGCAAAATAAATGACTTAAAGCAAGTAAGTAATTGGCAATTACTTACCCACTTTGTCAAATAAAGATAAAAAAACGCTGCTGATTTTCTGTTTTCACAGCCAGGGACTCAGCAACGCTATTTTTTAATCCACAGTATTAACTACTGACTACTTACACAGCTTCAGTATTCTTTTCACCTGTTCTAATTCTCACAATTTGTTCAACAGGGGAGATGAAAATTTTACCATCACCAATTTCACCAGTACGGGCGGCGGCGATAATTTTATCTACAACCATATCAACTTGGGCATCTTCAACCACAATTTCCACTTTCAGTTTTTGGAGAAACTCCACAGTATATTCCGAACCCCGATAGCGTTCAGTTTGACCCTTTTGCCGTCCGAAACCCCGAACTTCAGAAACTGTCATCCCGACGATGCCCGCATTAACTAAGGCGATTTTCACTTCATCCAATTTAAATGGACGAATAATGGCTTCTACTTTTTTCATTTTTTTGATTCCTGACTTCTAATAACGTCGTTTATATATCTAAGCAGATTCATTGTCTCACGGTGTGAATACAGCCATAGTTATTTAATTTCAGCCTGATGTATGGGATTTCGCACTTTTTTTACACTTCCCATTATGGACTATTTTTTGGCAAAAGTGATCACTTCGCCTGTCCCAGACTCTGCCAATCAGCGATCGCCTGTTCCGTCCATAGCCAATTTTGTGATAACCTCTCAATAGTAAAGTCTGCTGGTGCATTTTGAATCACCATCTGCCGCAGTTTAATCGCTTCCTGTAAATATTGCTGGCGTTTATCAGCAGGTTGATTCTTCGCCGATTTATATAAACCCAATGCTAACCCAGCATAAGCCGTCAAAGCCTCCGGTTCTCCCGCTATTTGGGGATATTTCATTGGACCTGAACCTTGATTCTGTTGAGGTTTTAAAGCCAAACTCAGCGACTTAAACCAAGCATCATTAGCATAATTGAGATTATCCTCCCCATAATAGGCAAATCCTAAAGAATTATTATATAAAAGAGAATCTGGCTGATTTTGTACAGCCCTAGCCCAATAACGACGGGCATCATCAATACTGTACTTATTATTTTTCGTTTGGACTAACTGCCAAGCTAAACGCCCCCGGAAAAAGTTCACAGATGGATTTTCAGCATCCTGAACAGGAATCAAATTTAAAGCTGTTTCCGCAGCCGTAAAAGCCCCACGATTTAGTAATTCATTAATAGCATCCAACCCAGACTTTAAATTACCTTGACTCAACTGTGCCGTAGCTGTAGCCGTGACAATTCCCGTAGATGAATTAGCTAAATTAATGGGTGGATACTGATTACTCGTGAAATTTTCTCCGGGAATTGGTGGAACATCAGAAGACTTCTGTGCTTGTCGTTGATGCCACCACCAACCAATCCCCACAATCATAGTAATTACACCTGCTCCCACCAAACCATACAGCAACAAGGGTGATTTCATCCAGTAAGAGCGATTACTCTTGGGAGTCACAGGTGACGGTGATAACTGAGGATTTACCTCACGCTTCTCAAAATTCAAAGGAGTTGGCGTAATTTGAGTGGGAACATTTCCCCAATCTAAATTTTGTTTCGTGGGGGCAACCTGCATTTCCGACTGATAATGATGATTCTCCTCGATTAATTCCGCCTTCATACTTGGTTTTTCTGGTTTAGTCACCGGATTGCCAAGCTGACGAAACAAATCAGAAACTATTGCCGAGTCCTCATTATAGCTAGGGTCATCATACTCAATCTCATCCACAAGATCACCCCAAGTATCCTCCCCTAGCCAGTCTACCTCCGTCCTTTCCTCTTCAAAATTATGATTAAGAATATCATCTATAGCCATTATACTTTCTAGATTACTGGCTATAGCAGAATAATTATCACTATTAGTCAGCTTAGTCGGCTGATACTCGTTCAGCAACTCAGAATAGCCAGATAAATTAACTTGTGGTGTCAAACAACCATCAAATTCTCGCTGAAGATACAAAATCGGCAAAGCCCAGTACATCTGTTGAGAACCATAGGCAGAAATTAAACCTTGACGGACTCGACTTACACATAAATCTAAAGCATAGCCCTGACCCAAATTGCGGTAAAACAACTGTGTCAGCGTCAGTGCCACCTCGTCAGGGATGCGTTCTGACATCGCCAAAATACTTCTAATTCCTCGTTTTACCAAACTTTCAGTTAAATTCCGTTCCCCTGAGTCTTCCGCTACCTCGGATCTCGCCCGATATGCCCCCAAACAGGAGTTAAACACTGCCACTTGAATATTATTATTCACCAGTAGCCCAGCTAAATCATCTCCATTGAGAGTTTCTGTTAAACCAGTTTTTTTACTCACTAAATAAATTTGTCCACCATTGCCACCCAAATTGCTGTGACCAGAATAGTGGAGAATATGGTAATGTCCCTGTTCTAGGGCTTGGGTAAGTTCTTCCCGTCCCGGTTGATCTAGAACAGTTAATTCAATTTCTGGTAGATGATGATTACCATCAGCCACCTTTAATGTTTGGCGGCGCAGTTCTGCCTTCAGATTAATAGCTTCTTGTTTGAGTAAATCCAGCCGGACTAAATCAGTAGGTGCAGAAATGACCATTAACACTCTTATCCCCCGTGCTTCCGGCGACATGGGCAGATTATGAGTTGGTAAACGGGATGGTGGGGCAATCCCACTTTGGTAACGGGCAAAGGTAATATAAGGCCCAGTAGCCAAAGGGCGATCGCCAGCGTGCATAATTTCCCACGGCAACCGCGCCAACCGCGTATCCTTCAGTCCTAATCTTAGCCGCAGCACCTGTTGGTGATTTTGGGCAATACCTTGGGCGGTAATCCAACTATCCCGCAGCGTTCCTTGAAACAACCCATTATACAAATCTTGTCCCAAGGCTACCAAGTTAACAGAGTTTCTAGCTACTATATTCCCCTGCAACACTGACTGCAAGGGATCATCCATTAAATCCCCTGCGGCAGTCAACCACTCAGCCACAGGCCAATGCACCAGTTCTTCTGCCACCGGCACCCCAGGCGCAACTTGTTCCGTCCTCACCAGATAGTCATTTTGCCCCACCGACGTTGCGGAAAGGTGAAATTCCTGGGTCACAACTTCTGCTCCATAAAACTTAGACAATGCTGATAGCACAACGTGGCGCAAGCCATACATTGCTGTTTATTTCCCGCCTCCACCAAGGTAGAATACTACTTCTTGTCCACGGGCGTAACTTTCGGGTGAGCCAACCGTACAAATTCCTTTCGTACATTCAGCAGGTTATAACCCACATTTAAATCCCCATCCATTATAATTATATCCCACATTCCCCAGATACCAAAGCAAATTTAGGAATTAAAAATTTAGGAGAGATCAAGGGTTTCGATAATTTTAGAGGGGGGGAGTGAATAACTACCTCGAAGTTCCTCGTTAAGTAGGTGTATTTTCTCTATAACTAGAAAGACTTTCTGAACCATTGTCAATTTCTCTTTTTGCTTCACAGGTAAATTATCTTCTTTTTTAACAAGACATATTTACTCTTATTTATCCCTGTCAATATTTCCTTTTTCTCCTCCTCATCTGTTTTCTGGTTTAAGTTCCTGCTACATCTATTTTCAGATGAAAAGTAACAATCTATTAACAGTATTTATTTGTCACCGATAATTTTCTACAATAGTGAAAAAGACTTTTATAAAAGGTGCAAGTTAAAAAAGTGTCTAAAACTGTTGCTGAAGTAATGAGTCGTGATCCTATTCTCGTCCATCCTCAAACTCCCTTAAAAGAAGCTATCCAAATTTTGGCAGAAAAACGAATTAGCGGTTTACCTGTAATTGATGACGCAGGTAAACTAGTGGGAATTATCTCCGAAACAGACTTGATGTGGCAAGAAACAGGTGTGACTCCTCCTGCATATATTATGATTTTGGATAGCGTGATTTATTTACAAAATCCTGGTGCGTATGAACGAGATTTACATAAAGCTTTAGGACAAACAGTAGGAGAAGTGATGAGTAAAAATCCCCTGACTATTTCTCCTGATAAACCATTAAGAGAAGCGGCGAAATTAATCCAAGATCACAAAGTTCACCGTCTCCCAGTCCTTGACAGTGTGGGTAAGGTCATTGGTATTCTAACTCGTGGTGATATTGTTCGCACTATGGCTGCTGACTAGTAGTCTGTCAACCCGGAAATGACGGGAGGTAGGGGAGGTAGGGGAGGTAGGGGA
>NZ_LJOU01000107.1:0-18465 GCF_001672085.1 Anabaena sp. AL93
ACTCCCCCCACTCCCCCCACTCCTTCTAATCTCACCCTTTCCGACCGGCAAAGGAAAAAAGTTCACAGAAATTTAACAATGTGTACCAATAATTTGGTAACTTAATACATAGTTTGCAACAATTAGGGAAAAATTACGTTGAGTTACCATCCAGATGCCATTGCCGCCCACGGTGGAGAGTTAATTAACCGGGTTGCTTCCTCAGCACAAAGAGAACTATTTCTCTCCAAAGCTGACTTTTTACCGCGTGTGGAACTTGATGAGCGAGCAGTTTCCGATTTAGAAATGATTGCCATTGGTGGTTTTAGTCCTTTGACTGGTTTCATGAACCAAGCAGACTATAACCGAGTCGTTACAGAAATGCGGTTAGCTAACGGTATTGTCTGGTCAATTCCTATTACACTGTCTGTAACAGAAGAAGTAGCAGCCCCTCTACAAAAAGGCGGTTTAGTGCGTCTGGATAATCCCAGAGGCGAGTTTATTGGGGTATTAGAACTAACTGAAAAGTATACCTACGACAAACAACAGGAAGCCATCAATGTTTATCGCACTGATGATCTTAAACATCCTGGGGTGCAGGTAGTTTATAACCAAGGTTCTATCAACCTAGCAGGTGATATTTGGTTATTACAACGTGACTCTCATCCCCATTTTCCCAGCTACCAAATTGACCCTGCTGCGTCACGGGAAATGTTTCGAGAAAAAGGCTGGAAAACAATTGTGGGTTTCCAAACTCGCAATCCTATCCACCGCGCCCATGAATATATTCAAAAATGCGCTTTAGAAACTGTAGATGGTCTATTTTTGCATCCACTGGTAGGGGCAACTAAGGAGGATGACATCGCCGCTGATGTGCGGATGCGTTGTTATGAAATTTTACTAGAACACTATTACCCTGTAGATAGAGTAATTTTGGCAATTAACCCAGCAGCGATGCGCTATGCAGGTCCAAGGGAAGCCATTTTCCATGCTTTAGTGCGGAAAAATTACGGCTGTACACATTTTATCGTCGGACGTGATCATGCTGGTGTGGGTGACTACTACGGCACTTATGACGCTCAGTATATATTCGATGAATTCGCCCCTGAAGAGTTGGGAATTGTGCCAATGAAGTTTGAACACGCTTTCTATTGCAAGCGCACCAAACAAATGGCCACAACTAAAACCAGTCCTAGTAGTCCAGAGGAACGAGTTCATCTGTCGGGAACAAAGGTGCGGGAAATGTTACGTCGAGGTGAATTACCACCACCAGAATTTTCTCGTCCAGAAGTAGCGGCTGAGTTAACCCGGGCTATGAAAATTTCTCCTGTATTAGTTTAGATTCAGATCAAAAACTTTACTTGTAAAAATAAAGTGTGGATGGATGACTAATCCCCAGGATCTTCTGGTAAGATATTGAGTATCTTGACCATCAATGCCATAAGCGAAAACCAAGCTAATAGGCATATGTCGCAAGCAAAAGATTTGGGTCTTGGGGATCAGGACTCCTGCCCTTGGAGGGAATGTAAGTCCAATAGAACTACGAAGTTATAGAGGCTACTCCCGATGAATTGGGAAGCTCCGTCCGTCTTAAGGCGGAGTAATTCACGCTATAAGCTAACGGGCTGGAGTCTGATTGCTAATTATGAAACGGCGTAGGTTTTTACAACAAATTAGCGGCTTACTAGCAGCATTGGGGTTAGCTGAGACTGAGTGGTTGAGTTTGGGAAATCCCTATTACCAAGCTTTAGCACAATCTCACCAGCGGAAGTTAGCATTATTAATAGGCATTAATCAATATCCACAAAGTCCTGCCCTGGGGGGTTGTCTAACTGATGTGGAATTGCAAACAGAACTGTTAATTAATCGTTGTGGCTTTGCAGCAGCGGATATTCTGACTTTAACTGATGAACAAGCTAGTAAAGATTTTATTAAAGCGGCTTTTTTAGATCACTTGGGTAAGCAAGCCAAATCTGGAGATGTGGTGGTTTTCCATTTTTCTGGCTATGGGACTTGTGTTAATTTGGGGACGGGAATATTAGCAAATGCCATAGTTCCTGTTGATGAGAATAATTTATTAGGCACAAAATCGAGAAACTATTTATTGACAGAAACTCTGTTATTATTATTGCGATCGCTCCCTACAAATCAAGTTACGGCAATATTAGATACCAGTTACAATCATGCTCCTAAATTAAAACCCAATGGTTTACGAGTGCGGACCCGACCAGAATCATCAGCAGCAATTTTACAAATACAAGAATTAGAGTTTTTATCCCAACTGAAAAATCGGCAATTAGCTAATTATCATCCTCTAATTATCAACGCTACCGCAGCACCAAATCAACAGGCAGGAGAATTTATTTTCTCTAATGGCACTGCGGGATTATTAACTTATGCTTTAACTCAATATTTGTGGGAAACTACCCCAGCTAAAACAATTTCGGTTTTTCTTTCTGGTGTTGCTACTTCCATGTATCAGTTGGGTGGAAAACAACAACCAAGTCTATTAAATGAGTCAAAAAAATTTCAAAATGCTTTAATTATTGATTATTTTCCGATTGATAACTTGAGAAGTATTGGGGTGATTCAAGCCGTAGAAGAAGATGGCAAAATATTTAAGTTATGGTTGGGGGGATTACCTCTCCACGTTCTCACTAATTATGGCGTAAATTCTCGGTTAATTTTGGATACAGGGGCAGAGTTAACTATTAAATCACGAAGTGGGTTAGTAGCTAAAGCTCAATTAACAAATAGGGAGATTACCAATCTCCCCCAAGTTGGGCAAATAGTCCAAGAAAGTATACGCATATTACCCCGTAATATTTTTGTGAATGTGGCGTTAGATGAGCATTTGGAAAGAATTGAAGTGGTAGATGCTACTAGCGTTTTTTCAGGAATTAGCCGAATTGCTAATATTATTACCACACAAGAAACCGCTGATTATGTATTTGGTAAAGTTGCCCAAGTTCCTAGCCGTTATGGTCTTTTTTACCTGGGTGGTGAACCAATTATTAATACTATTGGGGAAGTTGGGGAAGCGGTGAAGGTGGCAGTACAGCGATTAACACCGCAATTTTCGACTTTGTTGGCATCAAAGTTGTGGCAGTTGACAGAAAATCAAGGTTCTTCCCGTTTACCTGTGAGGGCGACTTTAGAGGTTGTTAATAGTGTTGTCCCCCGCGTGTTTATGGTGCGGGACACTTTGGGAACTGCTAGTCAGGATAAGATTTTGCAACCACCTGACTATGAGGGAACTGCTATGCCGACAATTCCTCTGGGTAGTCGCTTGCAATATAAGGTTGAAAATTTGAGCGATCGCCCTATATACTTAATTTTAGTGGGTTTAAATAATAATCAAAATGCCTTTGCTTTTTATCCTTGGGAAGTTTTTCCAGAAACAGAAATTCCTCCCACTAAACCCCAACTAATAGAAATTCTCATTCCTCCAGGTCAAACTATGAAAATACCAGATAATCAATCTGTCTCTGGTTGGTTATTACCCACACGTTATACTTTTTGTGAACACCAAATTATTCTGAGTACCGCACCGTTTCAGGAAACTCTCGCGGCATTGGCTACTACCAAATATTCTACCACAGATCAACAGGCTATTAGTCCTCTAGTCAATCCTTTGGAAGTTGCCCAAGCTATATTACAAGATTTACATAATGCTAGTAAAGTGAAAACTGATATGAATATTACTACCAATGATGCCTATATTTTGGCTGTTAATAATTGGGCGAGTTTGAACTTTAGTTTTCAAGTTGTTTAGAAAGTCAGGATGTAGGGGCGCAGGGCCTGCGCCCATTCAGGAGTTTAGAATAAAGAATATTTTTCTTTTATCTTCTCTGCTATATCAAGTTTTCTGTAGCCTGAATCCTTACTTTAGAAATGCAAATATCTAAACTTCGTTAATTGTCACTTGATTTTGGATTTGGAATTTCCCAATTGTTTTAATCTAAAATCTAAAATCTAAAATTCCCAGTCATATCCATCACAGGCTATACTAGAATTTAATCTATTATTTATGTTTCCTATGGTTGTAAGTGCTTCGACCACCAAAATCACTTGGGAACTCTTACCCGAAGACTTCATTTTAGACGATGAACCTGTGGATAATGTCAATCAACCTAGTCTGGCAGCAGCACTCACGGAAAGCCTAGAATTTGCTGGCAAACTTCCAGAAACTGCCCTTGCTACCACCAATTACGGCATCTGCGCCACAGTAAATGATAAATTTGTCATCAAAGCCCCTGACTGGGCTTACGTGCCGCAAATTACAGTGCCTAGAGAACAAATCCAACGCAGTTACACCCCCCACAAACAGGGACAAATTCCTGCGGTGGTAATGGAATTTCTTTCCGATACCGATGGTAGTGAATATTCTAATAAACACACCTATCCTCCTGGAAAATGGTTTTATTATGAACAAGTTTTACAAGTTCCTAACTACATCATTTTTCAACCAGATATTGGTGAATTAGAAATATATCACTTGCATGAACATGGACACTATAAATTGCGTTCCTCAGATGAAAATAACCGTTACTGGTTAACTGAAATGGAATTATTTATTGGTGTTTGGCAAGGAAAACGCGAAAACCGTCAAGGTTATTGGTTACGCTGGTGGGATCAAGATGGTAATTTGCTACTTTGGGGTTCTGAGTTAGTGCAACAAGAACGACTTGCTAAAGAAACTGCCTTAAAACGTTTGGAAGAGTTAGAAAAACGCCTTCGAGATGCTGGCATTTCTGACTAACTTTTATTCAGATCCCGGACTTCTTTAAGAAGTCGGGGATCTTTGCTTTTACCTTTCGTGATAATTCCCTTGTCATAACGACAATTTTTAACGCCAACCTACTTAATCAAACTGTTATTAATTCTCTATGTTGAACTTAGCTAATATTCAAACCCTAGCTCAACAATACAGTCCCCAGGAACTTTTTGCAGCTTTGATGTGGCAACGTCGCTTTAATGAGTTTAATGGGGAGGAGGTTATTAGGGATCTTAGTCAATATTCTCATCTATGGGCAAGTTTTCTGTTTACGAAACCAATTTTTGCACCAGATGAAAATGGTTTAAGTTTTGGTGGTTTGGTAGATACTTTATTGGCAATGGCAAATTATCGCCCGATGCCAGAATCGAGTACAATACACTTTGTAGCTTATCCTGGAGATACTCTGTACATTTTGACAGAAAACCAAGATACTATCGTGTCTCAGCTTTTGGATTTGGGTAAAAAGTGGCGTGCAGATTCAGTGGATATTACTGATGGTAATAATGAAGAGTATGGTTTGCGACTTAGGCGACAGTTACGAATGAGATTAGAAGCAGGTTTGGAAGGTGAGTCGCTTTGGCAACAGCGAGATGCTGTAGTTATTACTTATTGGTGGGATTAATGATTAAAAAAATGTCAATCTCCATCCTATAAATCCTTTAATCCTGGAAATCCTGATTCTGACCAAATCAGGAAAATGTTAAGATTGATGTATCGCTTTTCTGGAGTTATGGAGAATGCGATCGCCAGCGTCAATTCCAATTATACCGTAGAGGTCGTTACGTTGAATTTAACTTAGTCTATGACCGGGGAACAATATTTGGTTTACAAACCAATGGTAGAGCAGAATCTATTTGAGGAGCATTATCCATCCAAGACAGACCGATTTTTTGGGTAGCTGGACATCGCTTACATCATGCCCACAAGAAATAGATTTTGATGAATAAAAGCTGCATTTTATTTTTACCCTCATCCCCAATCCCCTATTCCCTTACAAATACTTCTCCAACAACAAAGCCAGCTTCTCCTTCGTTGCTGCTGGTGCATTTGCTAAATTCGTCAAAATCGCATACTTTAAAGCCGAATGCGCCTCACTAGCAGGGGGATTTGCACTTAACCGCTTCACAGTTTCTTGAATTACCTTTTGTGCATTCGCCGCATTCTTGTGTAAATTCCCAATCACCATTTCCACCGTCACGCTATCATGATCGGGATGCCAAGAATCATAATCCGTCACCAGCGCCAAGGTTGCATAAGCGATTTCCGCTTCCCTGGCTAACTTTGCTTCGGGTAAATTTGTCATCCCGATTACCGTAGCATCCCAACTCCGATAGAGATGAGATTCAGCCTTAGTGGAAAAAGCCGGTCCTTCCATACATACGTAAGTACCACCATCATGTAACGTAACATCTGGTAAATTTAAAGAAGCGATCGCCTCCCCCAAAATCCCAGCCAAATTCTGGCAAATCGGCTCACCAAAGGCAATATGCGCCACAATTCCCTCACCAAAGAAGGTAGAAATACTATTCTTGGTTCGATCAATAAACTGATCAGGAATTACCATATCTAGGGGTTTAGCTTCAGCCTTCAAAGAACCCACAGCGCTCGCAGAGATTAAGTATTCTACACCCAATCGCTTCATCGCGTAAATATTAGCCCGAAATGGCAACTCAGAAGGTAACAACGTATGATTACGACCATGACGCGCTAAAAATGCCACGCGAGTTTCCTCTAAAGTTCCGATAATAATCGCATCCGACGGTGAACCAAAAGGGGTAGAAATCTCTATTTCCTCCACATCTTTTAGTGCTTCCATCTTATATAACCCGCTTCCACCAATGATTCCAATTCTAGCTATCGTCATAAACTATCCACTTTCTTATTAATTGAACTAACAAGTAATTTTACCTAAAAACTGTCCCTTGATAAATGCACAAAATTCACAGATAAGCAGGTTGGCGTTGAAAATTGTCGTTATAGCAAGACAATAGGCAATAGGCAAGAGTAAAGAAGTTTTCAGGGATTTTACGTTTCTTTAAGTAATTGGACAAAAATATTTACAGTCATTGCGAGCGAAGGGAAGCAATCACAACCCTGGCGATTGCTTCATTCCACTTCGTTATATATTGCTAACGCAACGCTTACGCAATGACATTATGTAATTAATTCTGTCTCACTACTTACAGAGTTTGGTTTTATTGTGTTCACCTACTTACTACAGCGATTTCCAATCATATAAGGTACATCTTAGCCCCCTCATCGCTTGCGGGGAGGGGGTTGGGGGTGGGGTTCTTGTTCCGGGTTTGATGACAATTTGCTGTAATTTGTGAGAAATCCGGGTATAAGGACACGAATATAAAAATCTCCGAATTTTTTGAAAAATTAGGGATATTTAACTTATTTTAGATAAATTAATAAATTTAACCCAGGAATTGTCCGCGAAAGCGTCCAACCCGCTAAAATAATGTAAAGTAACCCTAAACTCCACTGATACCAAGCCAAAATAGAAATAATTCCTGGTAAATGTTCATCACGTAACCGAATATCATTAAATCCTAATCTTACCAAATTATTCAAACTAAAATCATAATAATTCAGCCAATTCCAACGCCTATCCCATAATAGCGGCATATATCTTTCCCGAAAACTGGGATTTCTAGGAATCACGGGTAATCTCCCAATTAATAATCTTAGCTGTCTTAATGTTCCATCTTCTCGAAAATAAGAAACATCCATTAAATCGTGATAACGCCCTTGTTTATAAAGTCGCCACAATAAAATCCCCGGTAGGGGAAAAATAATCATAAATAAACACAATAAAGTTAACCAAGGACTACCAGAATTCCGAAAAATTGCCAATAAACTACCAGATATTGAACCAATAAAACTCAATAATATACAAACAGTTTCATAATATCTAGGAATAATTGCTACAGGAGACAACCGACGACAACGATCAACTAACCAAAATAATACACCAAAACAGGAAATAACTACACCACCCACACCAAATACTAACCAAAAATTTGTCCCATAACCACTTAACAACAATAATAAACTCAATAACAACCAATTTAAAGATTTAACTAACCACCCACTAAAAACTAGAGGTTCAGTAGCAACAATTCTCTCCCTTAACTGATTATATATTTCCCAATCCACATCAGGTAAAACTAGTAACTCGCTAATATTCCGAAAATGTTTAATTTGACGATATTGATTAATTTCAGCCGATTGAGTTGCAGAAAAACCTAAATTTATTAACCTATTCACAGCAGCAGTATTAATATTGATAGCTACCAACTGATGACTTAATTCAATTAATCTTAACCGTTGTTTCGTATATTCCAACTGATTTGCATCACTAACCTGCTGTTGTAACCGGAAATTTTGACTTAAATTCCGCAAAATATTTTGATTACCTCGTAATCTTAGCACAATCAACTTTTTACCAATTTCGCCAACATTACCTAAAATTTTTGCTTGATTAGAATTAAAAACCAATCCAGAAACATTTAAAAATGCGGTTTCTGCAAACTTGACATCACTAAAATCAGCTTGATTGAGAATACTTGCACTCTGCAAATCTACAGATTCATTAAACTCAGATTCTCTAAAAATTAGAGCTTGTTTAAAAATAGCATCTTTCATTAATAAAGATTGATGAAAATTCACCTGATTAAAATTAACTTGATTATTAAAAATAGCACTAGAAAAATCAGCTTTTTCTTGCCAATAACTACTATTAAACCTAACTACTTGTTGAAATTTTCCTTGATTAAATTTTACATCATCACAAAATACATCACCTTGAAAATTAGCAGCATCTAGAAATTTAATATTTTGAAAGTTGGCTTTCTCAAAGAAAATGCTACCTTCAAAACTACTCAGGGCGTGAAAAATAGCCCCACTAAAACTCACAGTTCTACCAAATCTGGATTCGTCCCAATTAGTAGGTTTTAAAAAATTTGCCCCTTGAGCATTTACAGGTTGGAGAAAGAACGTATTCGGGAATTTTACTTCCCCATTAAAACGACTTCCTACCATGATTAAAGCCCCACGAAATACAGCAATACTACTAGAGTTATTGGACTGATTGTTCAACAAAGATTTACAATCTTTAGCATTAGGAAAAGCTCTTGCTAAAGATTGCAAACATATTGAACGTAAACTTTCTAACTGTTGCTGTTCTGTATGTGTGAAAATTTGGGCTATTCCTTGAGCATAAAGAGGAGTTCGTAAACCCAAATCACTGCCATAAAAATCACCTTCAATTACAGAATTACTCAAATCTAAACCCAAAGCTGTCGCCCCAGTTTTTTGTAATTCTTTTCTGAGTAATTGATAAAAATTATCCCGAAAAATAGCATTTTCTGGACGTAAATCAATCACCATTTTTTTTAAATCTACAGTTAAATTACCATCTCGTAAAATTGGTGTTTTAACTCGTTCTTGTAATAATTCCCAAGTTAAAGTGATAGGTTCATTAGGAACTGCAAAAGTAGGAATAGGAAGTAAAAATATAGCAAATATACAAACAAAACTTATGATTGCGGACTTAGATATGATGATTTTTCCTAATTCCGCAGATAATAAGTTTATTTTTTTAATCGTGTTTTTTATTTGCCAAATGTGAGAAAAATCCCATTTTTGTAAATAGCTAAAGTGACAAAATAATCTCAACAAATTCTCTACTTAATGATTAATTCAATAAAACAACCTTACCCAGGACAGAACCAGTTTCCACTAAAGCGTGTGCTTTTGCTGCTGAGGCTAAAGGGAAGGTCTGACTAACTTCAATTTTTAACTTACCTTCATCTATCCAATTAGCACATTCTTGTAAAATATCCCCATGATGTGTTAACGATTCCATATTTTCTAACAACAACGGTGTTAGCATTAGTTCTAAACCAATGCGGAGATTTCTGTTTCTAGCAACTTTCCAAACAGTGTTAGCTTTTGGTTCTAGAATAGTCACAATATCGCCATAAAGTCGCACTGCGGGAAAAGATTTTTCCAAGGTATCACCACCCACAGTATCAAAAACTAAATCTGCGCCTTCACCATTAGTCCAATCTAATACAGATGCGACAAAATCAGTTTCTTTGTAAAAAATCACCTTATCAGCACCAAGTTGAGTGACAAAATTAGCCTTTTCTCGTGAACTCACCGTAGTCGCTACTTCAGCACCTTTGAGTTTAGCCAACTGAATAGCCACATGACCAACACCACCCGCACCAGCATGAACTAATACCTTTTCTCCTGGTTCAAGTCTTCCCCGTTCATATAAAGCTTCCCAAGCAGTAATTAAAACCAGAGGTGCTGCTGCTGCTTCTGCAAAAGAAACAGATTTGGGTTTCAATGCCACACATCTTTCATCAACAATGATATATTCAGCATAATTTCCTGGACTTGCACCCAAACCACCATAGCAAAAATATACTTCATCACCAACGCCAAATTTTTGGACATCATTACCCACAGCTTCTACTATACCTGCACCATCACATCCTAAAATAGTTGGCATTTGTTCCGGGAAAAATGTCCCCCGCTGACGTAATTTAGTATCAATGGGATTAACACCGGCAGCGAAAATTTTTACTAGAATTTCTTTATTTGTTGGTATAGGTTGAGGAACTTCTTGTAGTTCTAAAACTTCTGGTTTACCTACTGCGGTCATTAATATTGCTTTCATGATTTTTCTCCTAGATACACTTATTTAAGTTTACCTAAAAATATCCCCATAACTTCCTAATTTTTCAGGAAAATATGGGGAGAAAATATCCGAAATCTCTGACAAAATGGGTTTAATTTTGAGGAGAAGAATTATTTGTTCCTGGTGTTACAGGCGCTTGAGGTAATGTACCGGGATTAATTCCGTTCCCAGGTGTGGGAAAGGGATTTGGGTTAATCGGTGGTAAAGACCTCAAATTTTCCGGTGAGTTAATTTCTGGGTTGGTGGGATTATTCGGTATGGGAGGAGTAGGGAAATTGGGTAAATTTGTCAATGGTTGAGATGAACCGGGGATAATTCCCAAAGATACACGATTCCCTCCTACTTTTCTCAGCAAGTCTAAGGTTTGAATTACGTCGTTATAAGTAGCTGTCCGTGACGCATTCAATACTAAAATCCCGTCTGGATTTGTTTGGATGTATTGTTTTAAACGTGATTCTAATTCCTCCTGTTTCACAGGTTCTTTTTCGATGTAAGTTAATCCAATAGCATCAATTGTTACAGGTAATATTTTACTTTTAATCTGGGAATTAGCAGCAGAATTTTCGCCTGTACTAGCTTTGGGTAAGTCAACATTAATTGCTTGTTGACGGGTAAATTGTAAAGCTGCCAATAGAAAGAATGTCAGAATACAAAAAACAACATCAATTAGGGGGATAATTTGAATCTGAAGGTCTTCACCGGGGGTCTCTAGCTTAACTTTCATCTTCTGGTTTTTCTCCAAAGTTCAAATTGGCATCATCAACCTTGTTATCGGGCAAATTTGCTGAATTGACAAGGTTTAAATCGTAATTATCAATTGGCTCATTTGGTCTATTTTCTGGGTCTTGAATAAATGTTTTTGATTCTAGCTGAGAAGATGAATCGAAATTTGTAGAGGTGCGTTTTGATAATCTGCCCGTGTTAATTATTTTAGGTTCGGGAGGATATTGACGGTAAAGCAGTTCTAATTCATTGCCGGCTTTGTTGAAAATTTTAACTTGGTTAACAACAAAACTTTGAAATAGGCGGTAGAATACTAAACTGGCGATCGCTACTATTAATCCGGCTGCTGTACTAATTAACGATTCCCCAATCCCTGTGGTGACACCGGCTGTAGATTCAGTTCCCAAATCACCAATACGAATTGCACCTAAAGAACGAATCAAACCTAAAACTGTCCCCAATAATCCTAACAGTGGTGAAAGGGCAATCACAGCTTCTAAAAGTTTTTCACCCCGACGCATTCCCGCTATTTCGTCGGCTGCTGTGGATTCTAGGGCTAATCTAAAGGTTTCTGGATCGTTTTTTTGCAAGCTTAAGGGTGCGTATAAAAACCTGCCAACGGGCTGTTTTATAGCTTGTTCAGCCATTGCTTCAGCGATTCCCCAATCCTCACCAGCAGCATCTATAACCCGATTGACTATTTCTTTTTCCTGGGCAAGAATCCGTAACCAGAACCATAGACGTTCAAAAATCACACTTAGTGATAGGACTGACAAAACTAGCAAAGGCCACATAGCAGGCCCGCCCTTCTTAAACAAATCTAAAATATCCACTGTGTAGGTTTCCTCTCTCCATTCCGAGTAGTCAAGGCATTTTCATTTTAAAGAGTTTTGCATTACTCACAAACTTTTCTGATTAATTACTAAGGAGTAACATCTTCTATACACAATATGGCGGTTATTCCCACCGGGAGTTTAGATGATTATTTGCCAAAATAAAAAAATCACTGGAGGTTAAGAATGAACTTCTCAATTCAATCCCTGTATACATGGTATCGGAACACACTACGCAATCCTAAATACCGTTGGTGGATAATTATCGGCACAGTAGCCTATTTAATTAGCCCTTTAGATATTTCTCCAGATTTTATTCCCATTATTGGTCAAATTGACGATGTTTTACTGTTGAGTTTATTCGTTTCCGAAGTTTCTTCCTTAGTTCTTGACGGTTGGAAGGCAAAAAAAGGGACTGTAGAAAATAGTACCACCAATCCGGCTAATCATGCCGCTGCCGCTGGCGAAACTGTGGATGTTGATTCTATCCCTGTTAAGTAGGGTTTGCTGAATAAGTTGTCTGTGAGGGCAGGGAACAGGGAACTCTTAACTGGGAATAGGGAACAGTTTTATACTAAACACGGGTGAGATTTAAACTTTTGCTAGGGGACAAAGAACCCAGATGTGTAGGGGTAAAGCAAGAGCTTCATTGGTGTCAATTTAAGCTCAAATCCCTACCACATCTCGTTCCTAGTCTCTGACTAGGAATGCAGTTGATGAGGCTCTGCCTCTAATATTATTGAAGGCAGAGCCTTCTAGAATTCATTCCCAGTCAGAGACTGGGAATGAGATGAAACAGGATCATTTATTTTGTGGCTTACTCTAACAATTATTAACATATCTAAGTAGGTGAACACAATAAAACCAAACTGTGTAAAGAAACGTAAAATCGCCCAAACTCTCTTCACTCTTGCCTCTTGCCTCTTGCCTTTTGCCTTGCCATAACGACAATTTTCAACGCCAACCTACTTAAAAACAATGAGATAGATACCTAAATTGGGTTAAAAAATGGGATCTAGCGTTACTTTCTGTGGTACTTGAGTTTTTCTCAACTAAAACAACTCTCTATCTTGTTTTTCCGTCAGGAATATCCTTAATTTTGCCCCCATATTAACATAATCTTTAGATAGGTTTTTCCGTATTTACCCTTACAATTAAAAATAAAACATGACTAATTTACCAAAAGGATTAATTGTTTCCTGTCAAGCGCCTATAAGTTCTCCATTACATGATCCTTATGTAATTTCTGCAATGGCACAAGCAGCAGTGAATAATGGGGCTGTAGCTGTAAGAATTGACACGCCCAGTCACATTCAAGCCGTGCGGGAAAAAGTCCAAGTTCCGATTATTGGACTTTGGAAACAAGTAATAACTGGTTCTGATGTTTATATTACACCACAATTTCATCATGCTGTGGCTGTATCTGAAGCAGGTGCAGATATTATTGCCATAGATGCTACTACTAGATATCGCCCCGGTGATGAAAAGTTGGCAGATATTATTACTCTAATTCATCAGCAGTTAAATAAGCCAGTTATGGCAGATGTAGATACTTACGAGGCTGCACAATTAGCTGTTAATGCCGGTGCGGATATTGTGGGAACTACTCTTTTTGGCTACACAACAGCAACTCAAAACTTTTCTCCTCCTGGTTGGGAATTACTCACCCAAATCGTAGAAAATCTGGATACTTTTGTGATTTGTGAAGGTGGTGTTTCTTCCCCAGAAATGGCTAGAAAAGCTTTGGATTTAGGCGCTAATGCTGTTGTTGTTGGTGGGGCGATTACTGGAATTGATTTGTTAGTTAAAGCTTATATAGCGGTTCTTGGCTGAGTGAAAGACAATAACCCCACCCCCAACCCCCTCCCCGCAAGCAAGGAGGGGGCTTATGATGTATCTTATTCAAGTGCATACCGCTATATCAGGGGAGTCTTGATTAAAGAATCTCAGTGTCTTTAGACCTGAGAGGTTGTTTGAAAACTTTTTCGTGTGGGATCTGACACCCGCAGATCCCCCTAAATCCCCCTTAAAAAGGGGGACTTTAAGGAATTTAGCCCCCCTTTGTAAGGGGGGTTGGGGGGATCTCGATTAATTCTGATACTTTTCAAACATCCTCTGAGAGTGTCAATCCATTAAGAGTAATTGCGAAGGTTCTAATTGCACATACCAGGGAAAAGGTTGATTTTGAATATTTTCCCATTTTTCTTTATATATTTCTCCTTGTAAGTGATAATCATGGGGATGATTACCAAAAGAATGTAGTTTGAGAAATACTGTCATGCGGTGAGGTGTTTCACTGGTACGCACTAAATAACAGGGAAAGGTGTTTACTTTTTGCGGATCTTTAGTGAAAATTAAATGATGAGCGCGAATACCAACATGAGATAATCCTGAAGGCATTTTTTCTCTGACTTGGAGAGTACAATCCCAATCAATTGCTTCTATTTGTTGAGGAGATAAAATACTAGCACGGGAAAAGTTTTTACAACCTGTAAGTTGGGCGACATTTATACTTGCAGGATGTTGAAAAATCTCATATTTAGAACCATGATGTGCTTCTTTTCCCTGTTCTAATACTAATAGATTGGGACATAGGCGATAGGCTTCTTCCATATTATGAGTAACAAATAAAGTTACTCCAGAATAATCATCCAGAATTTCTGTAACTTGTTGTTCTAATTGACTGCGAAGATGGGTATCTAAAGCGGAAAATGGTTCATCTAAAAGTAGTGCTTCTGGTTTGCTTGCTAAAGCCCTAGCTAATGCTACCCGTTGCTGTTGTCCCCCGGAAAGTTGGTGCGGATAGCGATCGCCAAATCCTTGTAATTGCATGGTTATTAACTGCTTTTCTACCTCTTCCTTAACGTTGACAGATTTGGGTATGCCAAAGGCGATATTTTCCGCTACAGTAATATGTGGAAATAGGGCATAGTTTTGGAATAAAAAACCAATTCGGCGTTGATGAATGGGCAGATCAATTTTCTTTTCGGAGTCAAATAATACCCGATTATTTAAAACTATTTTTCCTTTATTTGGTGTTTCTATGCCAGCAATACAACGCAAAATCATACTTTTTCCTGCCCCAGAACCTCCCAATAATCCCAATGGTTGATTATCAGTATTTAAGGTAACTTGAAGATGAAAATTAGCCAGTCTTTTGTCAATATCTAAAAATAAGCCATTTGGGGAAGAATCTTCTAATAATAAAGAAGATTTGTTTGCTAATTCTATTTGATTTTGAGATGGTTTTGTCAATCTTGATTTATATGCAAGTTCTTGCCAAAAATTAGCTAGAATAATCCCTGAAAGGGAAATGATCATCATGGTAATTGACCAAAACCAAGCTTCATTCATTGCCCCAGCTTCTACTGCGAAATATATGGCCATTGGGATAGTTTGCGTTTGTCCAGGAATATTTCCTGCTAACATCAAAGTTGCCCCAAATTCACCTAAAGCCCGCGCAAATGCTAAGGTGGTGGCAGCAATAATCCCTGGAAATGCTAGGGGTAAACTAATCCGCCAAAAAATTGTCAATTCTTTCGCACCTAATGTTCTGGCTACTCGCAGTAAATTGGTATCAATTTGACTAAAAGCTGCCAATGCAGTTTTATACATCAATGGGAATGAAACTACTATAGCAGCGATCGCCCCACCATACCAAGTAAATATAACTGTCGTATTGAAGGGTTCTAGTAGTTTACCCACTGGACCATTTTTCCCAAAGAATATCAGCAGTAAAAACCCAACCACAGTGGGGGGTAAAATCAACGGTGCGACAAATATCCCCTCAATTAAGGATTTACCTTTACCACGATATCCCAACATCCAATAAGCAGCAAATATACCCAAAAAGAAAGTGATAAATGTTGCTAATAAAGCCGTTTTTAACGATATCCAAAGCGGTGATAAATCCTGTGGCATAGTTTTAATAAAGATGTTTGTTACTTAATTAACTCAATTATGACTAAGGCAGAATAAACCCATATTTTTTGAATACAGCTTTAGCTTGATTGCTAGATAAAAATTGGGAAAATTCTTTAGCAGTATCAACATTTTTGCTACGTTTAACAACTGCTAAGGGATAAATAATGGGAGAGTGGTATTTTTCATCGGCTGTAACTACAACTTTGACTTTATCAGAGATTTTGGCATCAGTTATATAAACTAACCCTGCATCAACATTACCAGTTTCTACAGATGCTAAAACCTGACGCACGTTATTTGCAAAAACCAATTTTGATTTAATTTCTGACCAAATTTTTAACTTTTCTAATACTTGTTGTCCATATTGTCCTGCGGGTACAGTTCTGGGTTCACCAATAGCAATTTTTTTGACTTTGGCATCTTTAAGATTGTAGAAACTAGTGATACCAACGGCATTTTTAGGGACTACCAAAACTAATTTATTTTTAGCAATGATATTCCGAGTTCCTGCCACCAAAAGTCCTTTTTGTTCTAAAGTATCTACTTGTTTTTTTGCCGCAGATATAAAAATATCCGCCGGCGCACCTTGTTCTATTTGTTGCTGTAATGCACCGGAACTACCAAAGTTATAATTTATTTTGACGTTTGTTTTACTTTGTTGGTAAAGGGGTTTAATTTCTTCTAGTACCTCTTTTAAACTAGCAGCAGCGGATATGATTAAGTTGGTATTGGATTGTGCGGAAACCGGGGATGAAATTAGGCTGGGTAAGCCAATTGTCAGTAGCAAAGTGGCTAAGGCTGTAGTAATAAAGACTAATAATTTTCTGCTTTTCATTGGTAAACAGGATGGGGGAAATTTTTAGTGCTGGTGTTAATTTGGTATACTTTCACCAAGATTACTATATTAATTACCAATTATCTTGGTAAAACTTCATTGAGAAAATAAACCTATTCCAGATGATTTATCTTAAAAATTGGACAAAAACTGTATTTAAGATTACTTTTTACAAGATTGTATGAATAAGTATCTATAATATTTACCAACTTAATTGGTAGTTGTATCAATTGAGTTTTTTCCTCCTCTCTAGAAAATAGAGAGGAAATCATTCAAGTGTGAAATATGACGGTAATTAGGGGGAGAAAGGCGAGGAGAAAAATCCGCCAGGAGGGTAATTGTGCTGCTGATATTGGTTCAGGTGGTGTTAATAAGGCTTCAATTCTTTGTTCCAAGCGATCGCCTGTCCCCAAAGCCGCACAACAAGTATCTGAGGTAATGGAGTTATTGCTAACGACTAATAACAAGGACTCTGCTAATATTATAGGATCTACTTGGGATGCGGCGTAACTATCAGCCCGTAATTCTCGCAAAACTAACAATTCTTGCCATAAAGGCTCTGTATTCGGCAACCAAGCGGTACAATAACGCATCCAGCCCAGCCAAAAGAACCAAAACGTATCCCTATACTGATAATGCCCTTGTTCGTGGGCTAAAACACTTTCTAGATGGGCTGGAGAGAGAATTTGTAGTAGTCCTTGACTAACGACTAATTCAGGTTGCCAAAAACCCATTTGTCCAGCAAATAAAGCTTGAGTTTCTAGGAGTCGGGCAGATTTACCATTTAGGTTAATTTGGGGACATTCACGGGCAGATTTAATAGCTTTCCAGCCCTGAAAAGCTAGTTTGATACCAAAGATATTAAAAAATCCCAGAAAAATTAAGGCGAGGAGATAGCTAAAAGAGTCGGTATACATTCCGCCCATTTTTCCCTGGGTCCCCATACAGACGACGGAGGTAACTGTCATGAAGATGAGTAAGGGGGGGAAAAGGAATAAAAATAGGGTTTTTTGCCAGCGTAAATACCAATTTCCCTGGGGAATTTCGCCAAAGAATCGCAACCACCAAGCAATGGTAACAGCGGTGACAATCATGAGTAAGTGCATAATGTTACTTTTCTCCTCTAGCTTCCCGTGCTGCTTGGATGCGTTTAGCGATCGCTTCGATTTGGTCACTAGCAGCTTGATCTAAACTATCAGCAAATGCCGCAATCACATCAGGATTTCCCACTGCTAAAAATCGCTGTAATTGATCATGTGCCTTAATTACCTCTGCTTGTTGTTTAGTCAGTAAAGGTTGCCAATAAAAGGCTTTCTCTTGTTTATTGCAAACTAACCAGCCTTTTTCCGTCAACCGACGTAGAACTGTAGTTACGGAAGTATAAGCCAATTCGCGGTTAGGATCAGCTAAAATGCGATCATGTACATCTTTGACAGTAACAGAACTCAGTTCCCAGACGATATTGAGAATTTCTGCTTCCAATGGACCAAGGGACATTTGTTTGGGACGATAATCGGGTAAAGGAGCCATATTGATAATTGAAGATGTCATCTGGATTTTATCGCTTCCAGGTTTATTTATCGGTCACTTTTTCAGATTTAATATTATTCTTGCCTCCCTCCAATTCTTCCTCCTGACTCCTGATTGGGCGCAGGCCCTGCGCCCCTACCTCCCC
>NZ_LJOU01000108.1:0-18020 GCF_001672085.1 Anabaena sp. AL93
CATTTATTCTCAGGGAATATGTCCCATTTAAAAAAATAAATTCTGGTTGAAAAATGTCAATATATTGAAAGAGGAGGAGAAAGTTATTTATTCAAAAAACTATAAATTTGCTTAGAATTTCAGCTAGATTGGTAAGTTGAAATCAATTCTTCATGTCTAGATTTTTAAAGATTTTTAAAACCCTATCTATCTCCAGCGTCGGATGATAATTATCTATTAAAAAAGAATAATTTAATACAGGGTTTACACTTAAATTAAGAGAATTTTATCTTATTTTTTTCAAAATGAGAATTGCTGATTGGCTAGTCAGTTGCATACAAAGAGGTTGTTCTTGAATACTACTAACTATTATATCACTTGCCATAGATAAGTCTACAATATAGCGTTGTAAGGCTTGACCACCATTCAGCTTAATGACATTAGCAATCAAATTAATTAATTTTTCATCCTCCTGATTGAACTCACCAGACATTAATTTTTTTCTCCAAATATGAAATTTGGGGTCATTTTCACTTAACCATCTAGGAAATAATTCACCATACCAGTATCTTTCAGGAGGTGTCATTAATTCATAAACGTCTTGTCTTTCTGCTTCAGAAGTTAAACGTTTTATATCAAGTCTAATTTCTGTATCTCGAATAAATTGTTGTAAAAACAAAAGAACAAAACGTTTAGACATTAATGTACCAGGTTTAACATCTTTAATCCAGTTATTAATCTGGTTTAACTTAATTGCTAAACTGGGATCTATAGTTGATGCTTCCTCAATTAATGATTTTAGTTTTTCCTTAATCTGTTGTGGATGCAAAATATATACCTGAAAAATAATAAAATTTTTTATTTAGTTTATATATTTTTAATGGTTTTGTAAAGTAACAATTTATTTAGTTAACCAGAGTACGTTTTAACGTACTTAAACTATTAGCCCGGAAATTGATTTCCGGGTGGGTATAGAAGCACACAATTAACCCCCACCTAACTTTTTTCCACCAAATAACCACAACGATGTTCACCATGAATCAACCAGTGAGTCCGTTCCACAGTACAATCTGGGAGAATAGCCGCAAACATCTCCAATTCATGACCACAAACGCTGGGAAAAGATTCCGCAACATCAGAAATAGCGCAGGTATGTTCCACAAAAATGAATCTTTCCGCACCACTAGCATCTGATTCCACAGCGTGAAACTCCGCCATAAACCCTTCAGCTTTTCGCAGTTCTATCAAATTTGCGACTCGTTCCTGCAAAGAACCATTACCCACCCGTTCTCGATATTCTTGAGCCTTGCGTTCCCACTGTTTCCGTAAAATAGATTTTACTTGGTCACGTCCCACAGTTTCCGCTAAAGTGTCCAAGAGAGAAACCGCAAACTCGCCATAACCATCACCTAAGCGGTTGACGCTTTTTTGCAAGTGTTGTCTTCCTCCCCGACTCAAGTGATAAACGTGCTGCGGTCTGCCCATACTCGGCTGTGCTGATACCGAATATATAACTAGCTCCTCCGTCTCTAAATCCTTTAAATGACGGCGAATCGCTTGGGGACTCACATCCAAAAAGTTAGCCAATTCAACAGCCGTTGCTTGTGAGTGTTTCAATAGATACTCTAGGATATCCTGCTTAGTTGAGGTCTGCTGGGTAGTCGCCATCTTCTCTACTAGACGCTTCGCAAACGTCCCAAAATAAAAAACTTTTTTTTCTGAAAATTTAACTTAAACAACATTGTTGTTGTTAATCTATCGTACAATGAAAATAGATTAAACAACAGCCGAATTGTTTTAGTCGTTAAACCTATTCTAGCAGTCCTGTTAGGAATTGGTAACAGAAAACGGGAATTAGCTTTTTTGCAGCCCGTCGCCCGTCCTTTAAAGAGAACACAAGAGAACCGATGAGCGCATCCGTCACCACCTTAGTCAACCAACCTTACAAGTACGGCTTTGTTACCGATATTGAAGCCGATACTATTCCTCGTGGGTTAAGCGAAGATGTTGTCCGCCTAATTTCCGCCAAAAAGAATGAACCGGAATTTATGCTGGAATATCGTCTCCGAGCATATCATCAATGGCTGAAAATGACAGAACCAACTTGGTCTCATGTCCAATATCCGCCTATTAATTATCAGGATATTATTTATTATTCCGCACCGAAACAAAAGAAAGCCAAACTCAACAGTTTAGATGAAGTTGATCCAACTTTATTGGAAACCTTTGCAAAATTGGGTATTCCTTTAAATGAACAAAAGCGATTAACTAATGTTGCTGTTGATGCGATTTTTGATAGTGTTTCTGTTGCGACTACATATAAAGAAAAACTTGCCAAAGATGGCGTAATTTTCTGTTCTTTTTCCGAAGCTTTACAAGAACACCCAGAATTAATTAAAAAATATTTGGGTAGCGTTGTTCCCATTGCTGATAATTATTTCGCAGCTTTAAATGCGGCTGTATTTAGTGATGGTTCTTTCGTTTATATTCCCAAAGGCTTAAAATGTCCGATGGAATTGTCTACATATTTCCGCATTAATACCGGAGATACAGGACAATTTGAACGGACTTTAATTGTCGCCGAAGCAGGAAGTTATGTTTCTTATTTAGAAGGTTGTACAGCACCAATGTACGACAGCAACCAATTACACGCGGCGGTTGTAGAATTGGTGGCTTTAGATAATGCGGAAATTAAATATTCTACCGTGCAGAACTGGTACGCTGGTGATGTTAATGGTAAAGGTGGAATTTACAACTTTGTAACTAAACGTGGTTTGTGTCAAGGTGTGAATTCTAAGATCTCTTGGACTCAAGTAGAAACCGGTTCTGCGATTACTTGGAAGTATCCCAGTTGTGTTTTAATTGGTGATAATTCTGTGGGTGAATTTTACTCGGTTGCATTAACAAATAATATGCAGCAAGCTGATACTGGAAGTAAGATGATTCACGTGGGGAAAAATACCCGCAGTACAATTATTTCTAAAGGTATTTCTGCTGGTAAATCTAGCAATAGTTACCGGGGTTTGGTGAAGATTAATCCCACTGCTAAGGGTGCGAGAAATTATTCTCAATGTGATTCGATGTTAATTGGTGATAATGCTCAAGCTAATACTTTTCCTTATATTCAAGTTCAGAATAATACGGGTAAGGTTGAACATGAGGCTTCTACTTCTAAAATTGGTGAAGATCAATTATTCTTTTTTGCTCAACGGGGTATTTCTTCGGAAGATGCTATTTCGATGATGATTAGCGGTTTCTGTAAGGATGTTTTTAATCAGCTTCCTATGGAGTTTGCTGTTGAGGCTGATAAGTTGTTGAGTCTGAAACTAGAGGGTAGTGTGGGTTAAGAAAACGAACCACAGAGGCACAGAGTACGCAGAGAAAGAGAGGAAGAGAAGATGATTGTTGAGAATAGTGATTTGATTTTGTCGGTTAAGGATTTGACGGCTGATGTTGATGGAACTCAGATTTTGAAGGGGTTGAATTTGGAGGTTCGCGCTGGGGAAGTTCACGCGATTATGGGTCCAAATGGTTCTGGGAAGAGTACGTTTTCTAAGGTGTTAGCGGGACATCCAGCTTATACTGTTACTGGTGGTGAGGTGATTTTCCAGGGACAAAATCTTTTGGATATGGAAGCCGCAGACAGGGCTAGGAGTGGTGTGTTTTTAGCTTTTCAATATCCTCTGGAAATTCCTGGTGTGAGTAATTTGGATTTTTTACGGGTGGCTTATAATTCTCGTCGGAAGGCTCAAGGTTTAGAAGAGGTTGACGCTTTCGATTTTGATGATTTGGTTGAGGAAAAGTTGGATGTTGTGAAGATGAATTCTTCTTTTCTGAACCGCAGTGTGAATGAGGGTTTCTCCGGTGGGGAAAAGAAGCGGAATGAAATTCTGCAAATGGCAATTTTAGAACCAAAGTTAGCGATTTTGGATGAAACTGATTCTGGTTTGGATATTGATGCTCTGAAAATTGTCGCTAATGGTGTTAATCAGTTAACTAATGCTGAAAATGCGACGATTATGATTACTCACTATCAGCGTCTTTTAGATTATATTGTCCCTGATTTTGTTCACGTTATGGCGCAGGGACAAATTATTAGAAGTGGTGGTAAGGAGTTGGCTCTTGAGTTGGAATCTCGCGGTTATGATTGGGTTCTAGAAGAAGCTTTGGGAGTGGGTGTGTAATGTCTATTCCAATTAATGTAGAGACGTTTCATGAAACGTCTCTACAACAAAATCTATTAGATAGAGATGCTTTTTTAAGTGGTTTATTAAGTCGGGTAACTACTACAAAACAAGATGGTTGGTTACAGGATTTGCGCGACGGTGCTGTTAATTGGGTGCGTCATTCTGTTATCCCCAATACCCGCGAGGAAGAATGGCGATTTACTGATTTATCACCTCTCAAACAGGTAACATTCAATAATAATGTAGAGACGTTCCATGGAACGTCTCTACAATCCATGATTTTACCTGAAGTTTCTCAGCGGTTAGTTTTTGTAAATGGTGTTTATGCACCTGATTTATCTAATACTGAAGATTTACCTGCTGGTTTGAAAGTTGGTAATTTGGATGTTTTACCTGGTGAAGTTGTTCAGGAATATTTAGCGCAAGCTGAAGGTGCTAAAGAAGTTTTTACGGCTTTAAATACTGCGGCTCTAAATGATGTCGCGGTGGTATGGGTTGCTAAAAATGTGGTTGTGGAAACTCCTATTCATTTACTTTTTGTTTCTGTTTCTGGTGAGTCTCCAACTATTTCCCAACCTCGTGTTTTAGTGGTAGCTGAAAGTAATTCTCAGGTGGGTTTGATTGAGGAATATACGAACCACAGAGACACGGAGAACACAGAGAAGGAAGTCTATTTTACTAATGGGGTAACGGAAATCTGGGTAAATGAAAATGCTCAGGTGAGTCATAATAGGGTTGTGCGGGAAGGTGCAGCGGCTTTTCATGTTGGGAAAACTGCTGTTACTCAGGCGCGATATAGTCGTTATAATTGTAATGCGGTGACGGTTGGGGGGAAAATCTCTCGTCACAATTTGGAGATTTTGCAAACTGGTGAACAAACGGAAACGACGCTGAATGGTTTGACTGTGATTGCTGATACTCAATTGGCTGATACTCACAGTGCTTTGTCTTTAAATCATCCACATGGTGTGAGCAAACAGTTACATAAGTGCATTATAGGCGATCGCGCTCATGGTGTCTTCAATGGTAAAATATTTGTTCCTAAACTGGCGCAATTAACTAACGCATCTCAATTAAATCGCAATTTGCTATTATCATCTAAGTCCAGAATTGACACCAAACCTCAATTGGAAATCACTGCTGATAATGTTAAATGCGCTCATGGTGCTACTGTCAGTCAGTTGGAAGATGATCAAATATTCTACCTGCAAAGTCGCGGCATTGATGAAAATAATGCTCGCAAATTATTAGTTAATGGTTTCGCAATGGAAATTATTAACTTTATCCCTGTTCCTTCTTTGCGTGAGAGTTTGTTGAAAACTGTTACAAGTCTCACCAATAAATGATAAAACTTCGGGAACTCACCCCTAAAAAAGGTGAGTAAACCCCGCACCTACTAACACAAAAAGCTCTAAAACTTTCTTTCTCTGTGTCCTCTGTGCCTCTGTGGTTCGTTCTTCTTAAATTCTGCAATACTCCTAAATTCTAGTTATTATTCTGAACATCTAAACTCCTGAACTTCTTCTTCAACATGACCATCACTTCTACCAAATCTCTCGCTGATAAAGTTCGTTCTGACTTCCCCATTTTACATCAGGAAGTCCACGGTAAACCCCTGGTTTATCTCGATAATGCAGCTACTTCTCAAAAGCCTTTGTTCGTGTTAAATGCTTGGCGTGATTATTATGAACAATATAATTCTAATGTTCATCGTGGCGCACATTTTCTCAGTGGAAAAGCTACTGATGCTTATGAGGGTGCGCGTGATAAAATTGCTAAATTCATTAATGCTAAATCACGCCAAGAAATTGTTTACACCCGCAATGCAACTGAAGCCATTAACCTAGTCGCTTACAGTTGGGGAATGAACAATTTACAGCCAGGAGATGAAATAATTTTCTCGGTTATGGAACACCATAGTAATATTGTTCCTTGGCAATTTGTGGCTCAAAAAACAGGCGCGGTTTTGAAGTTTGTCGAATTAACACCGGCAGAAACTTTTGATTTGGAACAGTTTAAAAACTTGATTTCTGACAAAACAAAACTAGTGTCTATCGTGCATATTTCTAATACTTTGGGTTGCATAAATCCAGTTAAAGAAATAGCCGAAATTGCTCACAAATATGGTGCGAAATTCTTACTTGATGCTTGTCAAAGTGTCCCCCATACTCCCATTGATGTTCAATCACTTGACTGTGATTGGTTGGTGGCTTCTGGACATAAAATGTGCGCTCCCACTGGCATTGGTTTCTTATATGGTAAGCTGGAATTACTAGAAGCAATGCCGCCATTTTTCGGTGGTGGTGAGATGATTGCAGAGGTATTTTTAGACCATTCCACCTATGCAGAATTACCCCATAAATTTGAAGCGGGTACTCCGGCTATTGGGGAAGCGATCGCCCTTGGTGCAGCGATAGATTATCTTACTAATATTGGTATGGATAAAATCCATGCTTATGAAGCGGAATTAACTGCTTATTTGTTCGCGCAATTAGCACAAATACCCCAAATTAGAATCTACGGACCAAAACCCAATGCTGAAGGGGAAGGGAGAGCCGCATTAGCAGCTTTTACGGCAGAAGGTGTTCACGCTAATGATTTAGCAACATTGTTAGATCAAGAAGGTGTAGCAATTCGTTCTGGACATCATTGCACGCAACCATTACACCGTTACTTGAGTTTATCAGGAACTGCACGAGCAAGTTTATCTTTTTACAATACTCGTGAAGAAATTGATGTTTTCATCAAAGCATTGAAGGAGACTTTGGACTTTTTTGCTGGTGTGTTTGGCGATTGACACTCTCACTGTCTTTAGCCACTGAGATTCTTAGTTCAACGAGTCCACTTAACTTAAACCCCTTGCGGTATTTAAACCAGAGGTGGTTCTCTCCCCAAGCGTTAACTTTCCCTCAGCGGACAAGGTAGTTGCATCATCTCGTTCCCAGTCAGAGACTGGGAACGAGATGTGGTAGGGATTTGAGCTTAATTTGACACATATTAGCTTTTGCTTTACCCCTACCCGTAGAATCTTAGCAGTATTGTATTGAATCCTGACCTTAATTAAAATGTTGCATATACATATACAAAGTTAGTAATTTCTAGGAAAATATGCCATAACAGAAGCGAAGATACTCCGATCATTAGGTGTCTATAGATGAAATATTCTCAGATTCAATTTAGCCAAAGCCTTGCGGATATTGATCTTTTCCAACTCCAAGAACTGTTTAATCTGGCTGCTTTTTGGGCAAAAGGACGTAGTATTAAGGATTGGGGTATAGCTCTTGCTAACAGTGAACCTGTTATTTCTATCTGGGATAGGGAATTATTAATTGGTTTTGCTAGAGCCACCTCTGATGGCATCTATCGCGCTACAATTTGGGATGTTGTCATTCATCCAGATTATCAAGGTAACGGTTTGGGTAGCAAGTTGGTGGAAACGGTTTTAAGTCATCCCCGAATGCAGAAGGTAGAGCGTGTATACTTAATGACAACGCATCAACGGGAATTTTATGAAAAGATTGGTTTTCGAGTCAATAATACCACGACAATGGTTTTAAATAATCAATCTAATTTTGATGCTTTTGTCAGTGAGGAGATTTGTTTGCAAGAGTCCCTGTAGGTATGGATATTTGCAGTCTAGTTAACTGCGATGTTTCTTCCTGGTTGGTGGGAAAAGGCAAAATTTCTAATTTTCCTCCCATCAATTCTACCAAACGTTGATTGAGTGAAAGTTTCATTCCTGGTGACAAATCTATATTTTCTTGAGTTGTTTGAAGTTCTGATTTCATCAAATGCAGAGATTCATTTGTGATTACGGTATCAGTGGGTACGTCTAACCAAATATTGGCAAAATTACCTGGAGATTGTAAATTGCCAGAAAGATATATATTCCCTTCTTCCATGTTAGCAATTGTTGTATTTATCAAATTGATTAATACTTGTTTGAGCCAATGGTAATCTGTCAAAATCTGAATTTCTGGATCTGA
Organism: Anabaena sp. AL93; assembly: GCF_001672085.1. Taxonomy (NCBI): domain Bacteria; kingdom Bacillati; phylum Cyanobacteriota; class Cyanophyceae; order Nostocales; family Nostocaceae; genus Anabaena; species Anabaena sp. AL93. The sequence continues at coordinate 8,153 of NZ_LJOU01000108.1, forward strand.
GGGTGATAAAATAAAAGGATAATTGCGGTTAACGGCTAATAAATAAGTTAGTTCATAAACTTCCTGGAGAAATTCACTTAATTGAAAAGCCTGAATATCTAATTTATTTCTACCAGATTCAATTTTGGAAACATTGAGAATTTCATCAATTATTTTTAATAATTTCAGAGATTTTTCGTAAGCTTGTCCGATAAATTCTCGCTCTTCTTGGGGATTTTCACACAAATCTGCCAAAATCAGTTGATGTAAACCCATCATACTCCCTAGAGGCGATCGCAATTCATGACCAATCCTGGCTAAAAACCCCCCTTGAAATTGGCTCATTTCCCGCGCCTGATAGTAGGCTAATTGGGTTTGCTCTAATTCTGCCAAAAGTGGGTTTTCTGGCTGTTGTGGAGCATTTTCCACCGTAACAGATGCCGATTTGCTAGACTGAAGGAATAATTTACAAAAACCTATTCCTAATCCTATTCCTGCGCCTAAATATAGCCAGTTACTAAAATTCATAATTATCCAATTTAATACTACCTTGTCGTAAAATCTGCCAATTGTTCCCTGTCCATTTAGCAACGGTGGAAGGTATTCCCAAACCTTGGTATTCTGTTGATTCTAATGTTAAAACCTCTGGAAATTGAGCTTCTATAGCTGCTTTGGTTTCTAAAGCTGGTTGTCCTGATAAATTAGCGCTAGTTGTCGCCATTGGACCAGTTTGCGCCAAAATAATTTGAGCAACTGGATGATTTGGAACTCTAATCCCAATAGTAGTCGGTTCAAGAGGATTCATGACAGTGGGAATTTTGTCACTAGCTGGTAAAACTAAAGTTAAAGCACCTGGCCAATATTGATTAACAATTTTTTGCCAGATTTGATATTCTCTTTGGCTACCTTGAACATAATCCCATAAATCTTCAGCTTTGGCAGCCATTAAAATTAAAGGTTTATCAAAACTGCGTTGTTTCGCAGCATAAATTAATTCTGCTTGTACTGGTATGGTGGCTAATGCAGGGACGGTATCTGTAGGGAAACTGATGAGTTTTCCCGCTTTTGCAGCTTCTATCAGGACTGATAATGAAAGGTTCATAAAGATGGTTTTTCTGCTGGTGTTTTGAGTTAAGGATAATTTTTTTGATATTATTATCATAGTAGAAATGGGGTTTAAAAACATGACTCAACTAACACCAAAACAACCAGCAAGAAGAGGAAGAATTTTCCCTGAATTGACTTTATCACCGGAAGAATTGGCTAAACGTAAAGCAGAAGATGAACAATTTTATCAACGTTGTTGGGCAATTTTTCAAAGATTACTGCCTGAATTGATGAAAGAACATTATAACTCGTATATTGCTGTAGAACCAGATAGCGGTGATTATTTCATTGATCAGGATATGGAAGTCGCTAGTAAAAAATCACGGGAGAAACATCCTAATGTGATACATTTTCTATTTCGCATCAATGAAACAGGGGTAACAGGAAGAATATGATACAGGGTTATTTTGGTGATGAGGGGCAGCTTTTCTTTGAAATTGAATTAATTACTGCTGAAGGCTTAAATCTGCCTGTAGATGCTTTATTTGATACTGGATTCACAGGCTTTATGGCTATTAATAAACAAGATTTAAGTAGGTGAACACAATAAAACCAAACTGTGTAAAGAAACGTAAAATCGCCCAAACCCTCTTCACTCTTGCCTCTTGCCTTTTGCCTTGCCATAACGACAATTTTCAACGCCAACCTACTTATCTATTCAGGTAAAGTGATTTTGGATAATCAAGAGGATGAAATTCCTGTTTATGCTGGAGATGAATTAACGGAAATTTTATTGGGTTCAGCGTGGTTGGAGTTTTTGCCTTTGGTGGTGAATTTTCAAGCTGATATTTTGACTTTAGGATGATTTTTTTGATATTATTATCATAGTAGAAATGGGGTTTAAAAACATGACTCAACTAACACCAAAACAACCAGCAAGAAGAGGAAGGATTTTCCCGGAACTGACTTTATCACCGGAAGAATTGGCTAGACGTAAAGCTGAAAATGAGGCAGAGTATCAACGTTATCGAACAATTTTTGAGCGTGTACGTCCTGAGTTGATCAAAGAACATTATGGTTGGTATATTGCTATTGAGTTAAATAGTGGTGATTATTTAATTGATCAAGATAAAGAAATTGCACATCAAAAAGCCCGTGATAAATACCCAAATGCTGATCATTGCGTTTTTTGTTTGAATGAATCTGGAGCAACTGGGAGAATATGATAGAGGGTAAATTTGGTGAAAAAAAGCAGCTATTTTTTGAAATTGAGTTGGTTGCTAATGATGGTTTAAGTTTGCCTGTGGATGCTTTATTTGATAGTGGTTTCACAGGCTTTATGGCTATTAATACACAAGATTTAGATGGACTTAATTGGGATTATGTAGATAAAGAAATTCTGCGAACTGCTCAGGGTGAAATCACGTTTGAAAGATATTTGGGTAAGGTGATATTGGATAACCAAGAGTATGAAATTCCTGTTTATGCTGGAGATGAATTAACGGAGATTTTATTGGGTTCAGAGTGGTTGGAGTTTTTGCCTTTGGTGGTGAATTTTCAAGCTGGTATTTTGACTTTGGGATGAATGATTTTGGGGAAATAAACCACGAAGGCACGAAGAGCGCGAAGGTAAGAAAAGAAGAGAGAAAAGAGTTATTTTTAATTTATTGATAAGTCGCGCAAGTAGTAAAATTTATCTGTTTTCCCATCGTTTCCTTTTTCTCTTCCTAAGTAACCTGTTAGGGGTGATGATAGTTCTATTAAAATGTCGTGCATTTCTCCTGGTTTTAATGGTTGTGGTGGATTTGAACCGAAATATGCACCATGTAAAGCGTCAACTCCAGCAGATTCTATTCCTGAGTTTTGTAGATAGTTTTTGACGAGTTGGATAATGTGCGATCGCAATTTTATCTCTTTTTCAATTTTATCAATATATTCATTAATTTTATCATCAATTTGTCCCGGTTCTAAGTATTTCTGTAATTCAATTAAGTTTATTGCACCTGGATATTTTGCTTTGAGTTCAACTAATTTTTGTAATGTCATAGCTTTGATAATACTGACTTTCCATTCTTTTGATGATTTTTGAGTATCTGAGGTAGCTTTACCTGGTCCTATTACCAATTTTGCTGAGTTGATAAATTGTTCTCTACCTAAGTGCATTCCACCAAGTTTAATTAATTCCTCAACTGTACGACTGGGAATACTTTTACCTGCTTTACATTCACACACTAAAGGATAAGGTTGTGAACAATATAAATCTAAACCTCCTGCACCTCCTTTATAAGCAGTTTCAACTTTAAATCCTAAAAAATCAAGGCTATCCCGTGCGATATTTTCAAAGTCTGTACCCGCTTGATAGCTATTTTTTTTCTCTTCAAATTCTATGCTTCTATCTCCTAAAGATGCTATGGTTTTTATCCAAGTTAAATCAGCATCTATTGTATTTGTAGTTTGTGCATTACTCCAACCTAAAAATACTTTGATTTCATTTTCTAATTGTTGTGCTGCTGGGTTATTATTGGCTATTTGTGATAATGCACTTTGCAATTCTTCCAGTTCAGGATGTAGGGGCGGTTCTCGTTTTTCTAATTGTTTTTTGCGTTGATTAAATACCTGATCACTTAATACAGGTTTATCTTCAGAACCAGAAATATTAGGTAAACCGACAAATTTACCTAATTTATCTTGAATATTTGCAATAGTTGGAACTTCAAAAGGTTCAGGTAAATGATAAACCCGCAAATAAGCTAGAAAAAAATGTGGACGTTTTTGTAATATTTCCTCAAATATTTCTGGTTTCCAGATTGTTAATTGAGATAAAATATCTAATGGTTTAGTTTTATCTGGCATTTCACAAAGTTCACATTTAGCCCATGATTTAATTAAAACTTTGCTTTCAGATAAGGGTATTTGTAGCTGTTTTTGAGTTGGTATTAAACTCAGTTGTTCCGGTTGTAATAACATACCAGGATAATAAAATTTTCCCCATGCAGTTTTAGCAATGGGCAAAAAACTTGAATGGTAATATTTATCAATTGCTGCTGTAGATATCTCAACAGGATAGAGAGCGAATGTTTTACCCAAATCTAGCAATGTCCGAGGAATTGCGGCAATAATACGCCCTTGTATTAAAGCTTCAATATCGGGAGCAGGTAAACATAATGCGTTATAAATTGAAACTGACTTATTCATAATTAATTAACCAAATAAATCGCCTAAACCATCATCATCAACGTCAGGCATATTATCATCTTCATCATCAAATAATCCTCCCAAACCATCATCAACGTCAGGCATATTACCAGATGGATCACTTAAAATTTCTCTTAATAAAACATTATCAAATGTAATATTATTCTTAGAGATAATATCAAAAATTTGTTCTTCTGTTAGTTTATAATTTTGTCGTTTTTGAGAAATAGCTAGTATGGCTATAAGTGGGCGAATTTGATCTTCTATTAAATCTACATTTTCTCCTCCTTTATGTAAAATCAACTCATTCAGCAAACTATATGTTGCTGCTGTTTTTTTCATTTGTTTTATTTTGAATTGAGAACGCACTAAACAACCACGCGTTAAATCAAAAGTTTGATAGTCATTTAAGCGTTTTAAACACGCATTTAATGTAAATTGAGAATCTTGGACAACTGCTACACCAATTTTTACTTCTTTACCATTTTCATTACCAATAATTTTGAAGTTGATAAAGTTATTGTTCTTAGATTTAGGCAGAATATCTTTGGTAATTTCTTGAATCATAACTTCTTCTAAAGTCTGTCCTTTTAAAGTATTAAAGCCAAAATATAGGGCTTCAGCTATGAGTGAACTATCCTCGATATATTCTTCAAATTTTAATTCACTTTCCCTTGTAAATGCTAGTTCAAATCTTTGAACTGGATCACCAGGGAGTTGCTCTTCTTCAACCTTAAAATTATCAGCACACCATCGTAAAGCTTCTCTAACAGTTGGTTTATTTTTACCGTATTCTCTCAGATTACTTTCTTCAAATGGGTAAAGTGGATGGGGCGGAATTAAGTTCTTTAAAGTGTAATAGTCTCTTAGCCAAACAGTTGCCAACTGTACCATAGAATCAGCACTAACAAATTTTAAATCTATGGGTTTTCTTTGTGTGAATTTAGAAATTCTATCAGGTGTACCACCCTGAATAGAGTTTACTTTATCTCTCCATGTTTCTGGTAACATGACTGTGAGAATAACCACGCCTTGACTAAGGGCTGAATTTTCCAAAGTATCATGGAGAATTTTCACGAAATTAGCAATTATACTTTCTGTTGGAAACCCATCCTCAGTAGAGTTGTTTTTAACGTCTATTTCATCAAAACAAATAACAATTGAATTGTAATAACCAACTAAATTCAAAATTTGTTGAATATTTTTAAGAGCTTCAGCTTCTCTATCTTGATTAGTTTTACTAGGATTAGGTAATCCCAACTCATCAGCATTCGATTGGGCTAATTCTTCTCCAGATAGCCATTTAATTGCATAAGGGGCTTGGGTTTCTGAAAGTGTCCACAGAATAGCACGAAGAACATAAGGATCTGCATCAGATTTATGTTTAATAACCTGTTTTTGCAGATTATTTATTACGTCTTTATTTTTTTTATAAGCTTTGTCAAATTTCTTGACTAACTCTGCTGGAGTAAAAGCTTTTTCTCTGCCTTCATTTGCCATAGCTGCGGCAATTTCTTGCCATTGCATGACTTCTTGACTACCAGTTTTACTAAGACTATCTGCTAAAGTTTGCTGGAATTGGTACTTAACAAAATTTAAGTCTGTATAGTTATTACCACCTGCATAAACAAATAAAGCACAACCCACTTTTTCTAGTTCATGACGAATACGACTCAAAAGATGGGTTTTACCAACTCCCTGCTGTGCAGTAATAGCAATTGAAGTCACTTTATCTTGACTAGATTGACTTTTGCGAACAAATTCAATGGCTTTAAAAACTTGATTAGAAGCATGGGCATTTAATGTGGGTACGTCGGGGACTCCTTTTCCCCAAACATCCTGTTCTTTAACAATCCCAGCGTTAATAAATGGATTGTGACTATTAATTGCGGCGTTAACGGCTTCTATGGGAGAAATAGGGGTATTTGTCATGGTGATTTGGTATGGTGCGAGGAACTAGAAACTGTGGGGATAATTTGATTAACTCAAGCGTTTAGCGTAAGAACGTAGTTGTGTACCAGGTATAGAAATTGAATCTTCGCGTTTATCAGAAGTAAAATCTGGTATTTCTCCGGCAATTAGCTGGAAAATGTCATCAGCTTGCATTTCTACTAGCCATTTATTGAATTTTTCACGGCTAACTTGTTCACCTATTTCTCTTCTAATCCGATAAATAGGTACTAAATCATCTAGGCTATAATCTTTATTCAACTTGTCATAAACTTCCAACGCGACAGACTTAAACTCCTCATAAGAACCAATCACCCCACCACCAGACGCAACCGGCGCAGCTACCACATTAATTTGACCTATCCACCGCAACAAGGCATTAGCCGCCCAAGTCCCTACAATAGTTCCCTCAAACTTAAACTCATCACTACGCAAACCCGCACCCAATACATCTAAACCTATTGGTGACGTGAGAATATAACTAGTCTTAGAAACAGTAACAGCCCCCTGTTCCTGTAAATCCTCTAAAATCCCCTTATAGTCCGCCATTTTCTGACCCTTAGCCACTATCCGCTTCGTCAGCAAACCTTTTTTCACTTCCTGTTCATTTGCTCCTAAATCCCACAACGCAAGCAGCAAGCGAGTTTTAGCATATGAAGTCTGTAAATTTTGGGCTTGGGCGTTCATATTCAGTATCCTACTTAACTAAAAAATATTATAAGTATTTTATTTGTTACTAGGACAAAGATCAAATAATATTGACTCTTTTGATGTAAATAAGACAAATATCAATATTTATGACTTATGCCGCAAATACCCTGAACAGGTAAGGGTTTAGCACTGCTAAACCCCTACATTTATACTCAGGATGGGGATATTTTTTGAGTAAGAAGTCTCTAATTGCATATTTCCTCAGAGGTAAGAAATTAGAGTCGCTTATATCAGCAGCAAGATGGAAGACCGACAAAAATAGTTCATGATTACATACAAATACTATACCCATCCTTTTCTAGGTACGAAAAAACAAAAGCTCAAATCTGCCTTTGTGTCTGTACGGAGATTAAAGAGTTGTAAATAATAGGAACAAAATGAAGACTATATATAAAGAGCGTAAACTCAGCTTACGCGTGCAAGCAATACTGATGTCTACATTACTCTCAGTTCTTTTATTAACAGGCTGTGGCGGTGGTTCTCGAAACGCATCAGTACCACCACCTGTTGATGATACAGCAGGTAGAAACATGAGCGATCGCTCTTTAGTAAATCAACCCGAAGCCAAAAAAGGATTATCCACAGGTCAGAAAGTGGCACTTTTAGGGGGAGCAGCCGCCCTTTACTATCTCTACAACAAACAAAAAAACGCTCAAGGAACAGGAGCAAAAGGCAAATATTATCTCTCCAAAAATGGGCGCGTATATTACCGTGATGAGCAAAACCGCGCTCACTGGGTAACTCCTCCCCCAGATGGTATTCGTGTTCCCGAATCAGAAGCGCAAAAGTATAGTGAATTCCAAGGCTATAACGGACGCACCACAGGTCGGGATCTCACTCAACTACCAGAAGCAACACAATAAGGAGACAGATCATGGTTAACGACTTTTTGCAAAAGGCGAAAGATTTTTTAGTAGGGTTAGGCGATAAACGAGATCAAGAAGAAATCCGTCCACCTCGTGATGATCTAAACGAAGCAAATTTTGGTGATGTTCGTCCCGCTAGTGAAGACCCCTATGGCGACCCCGCCAACCAAGGCAACTTTGGTAATGTTCGTCCCGCCAGTGAAGACCCATACGGCGACCCCGCCGACCAAGGCAACTTTGGCAATGTTCGTCCCGCCAGTGAAGATCCCTATGGCGACCCCGCCGACGAGGAAAATTAACTATCTGGTGAAAATTAAATCTGCGTTTTCCAGAACCCTTGTAGAGACGTTCCATGGAACGTCTCTACTTTTTTGGAGATATCTATTTCTATCAGACATCTAAATTAGGCAAACTCTTCCAACTGTGACAACTTTAACCAAATATTGGGCGTTGGTACTTGTCCAAACTTGACCAAAGCATAATCACCCTTGATATCCACAATTTCCCCTTGGGTTTCAAACAAGTAACTAGGTAAACGGGAATCACTAGCCTGTGCTTCTAGACTATTTTCTAGCTTTTCCCGAATAGCCCGCACCATATTTCCTTTTTTAATCGCCATAAGTTCCCCTCGTTCCAAAATAAACGCTTTTACTGAAAATTTTAGCTTGTACCCAGACACAAGGGGAATTTTTCTATTAATCACTTTGTTTTTTAGCCGACATCATCCCCATATTTCCGCCCGCGCCATTGCTTAGGAGTGTGAAATGCAGATAAAAAGATGCGTAGCCCCGCTAAAGGGTCAGCCAAAAGAGAAAGCCAGAATAACCAACCACCAGTGGCATCTTTCCGATCATAGGAGGGAGCGATCGCTAATAATAAGGCAAAGCGAATTACCACCAAAAATATATTCAATCCTAACAACAAATCCGCAATATCCTCATAAATCCTCCTTAGACAATCCAGAATTAGTGATCCAGCGACTCATTTTACCATCTGCATAATTATCGCATTTCCCATAATTTGGAAGACATTGCATTAAGCATTCATTCTTTTAATTGCTGAGAGAGAAGGATATTTTTTATTATCAATAAGTAATTGACGTTCTAATAAACGAGGTTGATCATTAAATCCTAAAATTCTAGCCGTCACTTGTCCTATATTTGTGAGAGATTCAATAGTAGAATTATTCAGTTTAAAATGTTCCCCCCAATTATCCCAACGAGGATGATAAAAACGCACAAATTATTTTTTATCTAAAATAATTGAACCGATATCACTTCCTTTAAAACGATTACAATAGACACAACAATAAGCCAGATTATCTATATTTGATGAGCCACCATGTTTGATACTAATAATATGATCAATGGCACAGCCTAAAATGGTATCATGTTCAGAAATCAGGCAATATTCACATAAATTATCCGCTCTTTCTGTAACTAAACGGCGAAGTTCTAGATTTAAATAAGGACGCTCCATAATTTAATTTTAAGCCTTCTCGTTAATAAAATCATAAGCCCTAGCTTTTGCTAGTCTTAATAAATGTTCTAGAATCAAATAATGATCTAATTCTGATTTCTCCTCTGGAGAAATTCCATCAGTTTTTTCCCGAAAAATTAAATCAGATACTCTTTCTTTTACTGTTTCCGATACTTGAAATTTAACTAAACTTTGAGATGTTATGCCAGCAGCGAGAAAGTTAATTATCTCTTCATACGCTGGATTAATGGTGATTGATGTTTTCATGATGATTATCTCCTTTATTAAGGATATTTAAAATCCATAGAGCAAATAAATGTAGAGAATTTACAGATACACTAATTATAAGGAAGAACGCCGAAAACCCTTGAAAATGTGGGTGACTCAGGAAGCCACATTTGGGCTTTAGACAAGGGATGAAGGCTAGTACCGCAAGGCGGAAGTCAAAAGTCAAAAGTCAAAAGTCAAAATGAAGACAGTATAGGCTTTTGGAGGATTTAGAATGGTTGGTTTATTTACGCCGTTTTGTACTAGAGGCAGGATAAATCCTGCATTGATTTTAATCCATATTCGTGATACAACTATATTGTCACTAAAGACATAAAAAGCTACCGAGGGACTCTCGGAAAGTTACGCTTGTC
>NZ_LJOU01000109.1:0-17702 GCF_001672085.1 Anabaena sp. AL93
GACATATTTGAATCTACTAAGTCTTGGGGTGAAAGCATAATCAATTTATTAGATTGGATGCATAATGGACTTTCGTATTTTCCCAAAAGTATAGGAACAATGATTAGATGGTTTGGTGAAGTCGTAGGTTATTTTGATGGCAGAACTACGAGTGGTACTGTTGAAGGAATTAATAATAAACTCAAATTAATCAAAAGACTTGGATATGGCTTTCGTAACTTTAGTAATTTCCGATTACGTAGTTTATTAAACTGGCACTTTAGTATTAATTCTCCATAAAAGAGACGCAAGAGCCAAAATGGCTCTTGCGTCTCTTTTATGGTGATTGAGGATTGATGATAACAAAACCCTTACGGGACAAGGGTTATAAACAATTATTTCCATATTTTCAATGAAATGCCTACACAATAGGGCTTTCAATGATTTTGAACCAGGTTTTCCATAAAAATAACCGAAGAACCAGTTTGTTTAAAAAGATTTCATCCACATTAGCAGTTTTTCTTTCTATTTCTATATCTGAATTACGATGATTATTTATTAATGATTGAGCGTTAGCACTGTACGTTCGCTCATTTTAAATCTGCAAGATTTAATTAAGCCTTACAGGGCTTGTAATCTAGGCAATTCAACTGGTTCAGCCGTTTTCATCTTGCATAGAACTTTTGCCATTTTATGATTTATGCTATCCCTGTGCCTTAAATAATCACCTCTGGAAGCCTTCTGTAATGGTCATAAATTTTACTGGTAATTAACAGGTTACTTAAAAATAGCCGTTTTCCTTTTGCATTAAGGCTCTAATTCCCCTTCCGATTTCAAAATGAGCGAACCGACAGTTAGCAGTTCCTATAGACACAAATAGACTATTTAAAAAAATGAGAGATAAAGTAAATTTATTCATTCCCAAAGTTCCTAATAATTATTAAGTAATGGGACAGAATTAATTACACAATTGATTTTTCTGTTCCCTGTTCCCTGCGATGCACTGAGCTTGTCGAAGTGTTCCCTGTTCCCTCTCTCAACGAGTGAATTTAATTTTGTCCGACTACTTAGGGAACACCAAAAAATAAATTACCCAATTTTGTGGGGATTTTATTTCTTGGAAGTCCCTTACTTGATAGAAGGTTCAAACTCTTACTCTCTGCGACTCTGCGCCTCTGCGTGAGAGATTATAGCAGTTGCAGGTTGAATGCAATACAATTAAGGGCGCAGACCCTGCGCCCCTACAGGATTGGCGATGAAACTTTGTACCTCATAACAGCAGGAAGTGCTGTATTTGAAAATTTTTTGGCGAATATAATACAACTGCGCCACGCCAAAGGCGAACGCCTTAATTTGTAACCGATTGGGCTTCCTGATACATAATTTCTTGGAAATGAATCATATCTTTTTGGGGATCAGCCAAACTAACTTTCACTAATAAATTTTCTCCCAAACTGACAGAACGCCGGAAAGACATAGGCAATTGTAAACCCAAATCTTCTAGTAAAATTAGTGCTAAATTGCTATCCTCTCGTAACCACATTAATACTGTCACCTGCCAAACTTGTTCAGGATGACGACGTAAATATTCTAAAGCGTAATATCTGTTAGTTTGTCGTTCCACCATTGTTGCTTCTTGAGTGATGCTGCTGACCGTCATCATCACTTCTTTGAGTTGTTCAGCAGAGAAGGGTAAACCTTCGCCGCGTAAATGTGCTTTTAATTGGAAGTGGGTGAGTAAGTCGCTATAACGACGAATGGGGGAAGTAGCTTGAGTGTAGGTATCTAAACCCAAACCAGCATGGCGCACTGGTGTAATGCTCATTTCGCTTTTAGGCATACAGCGACGCATAGCACAGGAACGGACAAAACCGGCTGGAAGCAGGAGCAGTTCTTCCTCTGGAGGTAATTCTGGTTGGGGTTGGCCGCGAAAGGGCAGCGGGATATTATGAGTTTGTCCGTAACGGGCGGCAACTTCTCCAGCGAGAATCATCATTTCTGCGACTAATTGGCGGGAGGAAGAATCATCTAAAACATCAATATTGATATCATCGTCTTTGACTTTGATCATCGCTTCGGGCATATTGATACTGATAGCACCTTGACCATAACGCCAATTTTTGCGGATTTTTGCCCAATTAGCGATCGCCTCAATTTCCGGTTCAGCCTGTACTCCCAACTCCAACATCTCATCAACATCCTCGTAGGTAAGACGATAGGTAGGCTTGATCAAACCAGCGTGGATACAATAATCTTCAACCGCCCCAACTTCATCTAAAATCACCCCAAAGCTGAGGGCGCAACAGACCTTCCCCTGTACCAAACTCATGGGACCTGTAGCCAACACCTCTGGAAACATAGGAATCATCCCCGTCGGTAAATAAACCGTACTCCCCCGTTTTCTGGCTTCCAAATCCAACTCATCATCCGGTATTAGTAACCGGGTGGGGTCAGCAATATGTACCCATAATCGTTGCTTACCATCTGGTAATACCTCCCAACTCAAACCATCGTCTATTTCCGTCGTGCTTTCATCATCAATGGTGTACACCTTGAGATGTGTAAGATCAAGACGGTTTGTGTCCAAATCTGTAGGAGGAAAATCCCAACGTTTTTGCGCCACTTCTAATACCTTTTGCGGAAATTGAACGGAGATTGATGAACGGCGCAGAAACAGATTCTCATGGGAAGTCCACCAACCCAAATCTATCAAAAGTTGAAATGCCGCCTGGGGCGTAGCAGAACGTCCCAGCATATTCATAGTTTCTAATACTGGGGCTGAAGGCGGACAAGCACGAGCTAAAGAGTCGTAATTTACCTTGAGCATGACAACATCAGCTAACAAAGTCGCATACTTTTCTATGGCTTCTAAGCGTTGGCGGTCTAGTCGTTGCCATTCTACTACTTGTCCCTGAAGTGCCTGTTCTACACGGGCTAAAAATTCCTGCTGTCCCCTGGCTTTTTGGGATTCTACTTCAATCTGGTGTTTGCGTTCTGCTACTTGTGCCGTGCTGCGGGGTTCGTAAGCGTCTCCTTTTTGTTTGAAATAGAGTTTATCCTCCGATAACAAATAATGGGCTGCATAACACTGAGGAAGCGTGGATTCCGAAAATAATATATTTGCCAATTGGCTAGGAGTGACAGTTTCTCCATCTTCAATGAGTAGTTCCCACGCTATCTCTAGACTTGATGGATCTAGATAAGGTTGGACTTGACTTAAGAAATCAGCGATTTCGCCTGGTTTATAGGTTTGTCCATTCACTGTGTAGGTAAATTGGCGAGGTGCAAGACTGTGGGATTGACCACGTTCATCTACTACAAACCAACGAGTTTTACCGTCTGGACGATCCACCACTCCTAGACGGCGATCGCTTTGAACCCTAAATTCAACTAACGTCCCCTTATCCACAACTGTCGCACTTTAATATTTTTAGATTTTTAGACTGGAGATTGCGGATTAAATACCTGTTATTTAATCCTTGTACAGCAGATTGCAGATTAATAAACTACAGGATCTAAATTCAGAACCGGACAGCAACCCAGTTTTACTCCTGACTCCTGACTCCTGACTCCTGACTGCTGCTGTATTTAATAATTTGCTATGAAGAATGCTATCACCTTTGACAATTTCATTCTCAAATTTAGCGATATCGTACCATTTTTGAGAATGAATTAATTAAATGTTTTTGGCAATTTCCTAACATTAAATATTAAATTTTAGATTTTGGACCCAAAGTAACCAGGCAATATCCATGCAAATGCTACTTTTTTTTGGACAATCCAAAATCCAAAATCCAAAATATTCTGGTAGAGTCGAGGGGGAATATTATTTCCCGCCCCTCTCTGTTAAATCTGGGCGTGCGACTTTCACCGCACCCAGCTTCCGATGTTCTTAGCTTGCGCTTTTGCTCATGTGTATGTAATCGTGGCAGCTTTCGTGGATTGCTAGAAGGTTTTTAGTTTTCCAGCTTTGGTGGTTTCCATCTATATGATGTAAATGTACCTTCTCGTCACTAAGCATTTTTAGTCCACAATGACCACATTTATGGCTTTGCCGTTTGAGGGCTTTAGAGGTATGGTTGTCATAGAGCTTGCTGTTACGTTCGCTCCAGTAACTTAAATCTCCGTCGTAGGGTGATTTCTCACCTTTGACATTGATGTGTTTGTTTTCGGAGTAAGGGACTGATGGAAACGCCTTATCTAGTAATTGTTTACTAGAGTAGCGTTTTTGTTTTGATTCCTTGTTGAATACCCTGAAAGCTCTTGTTTCGATGTGGAATAACGAGTTTCTAGACCCGTCCATCTTGCAGAAGCGGTGGTAATTCCTCCAACCTCTAACTACAGGGGCTAATTTCTCCGCCTTTGTGGTAGCGCCATAATTCGAGTTGTTGACGATGAATTTTACTTTCTTGCGAAAAGCTTTAAAGTTGTCCGCTGATGGGGCGCATCTAAACTTCCCGTTTTTCTGGACTTTGAAATGCCAGCCGAGGAAATCAAACCCATCTGTCGCGGCGGTTAGCTTTGTCTTTTTCTCACTGACTTTCATTCCCCGCTCTGCTAGGAACTGACTGATTTTGTCAAGTATTTCGGTGGCATCATCTTGGAGTCGGAGTATTATCACCATGTCATCCGCGTAACGGATTGTTGGCTCAATAATATGTTCCTTTGGGGTTTTGTCTGTGATTCTGTAACCTTGATTATGGTATCTATGAATACTTTCAATCCCATTTAAGGCGATGTTAGCTAATAGTGGACTTACCACCCCGCCTTGAGGTGTTCCTTGTTCGGGGAACTCTGGATTGACTCCGGCTTTGAGACATCGGAAGATTCCTTGTCTTATACTCTTGGGGGCGATGAGTTTATCAATGATTGCGGTGTGGTTTATCCTATCAAAGCATTTTTCGATATCGAGTTCTATAACTCGTTTATCTTTTCCATTGCAAAATGAGCGTAAGTTGAGGAACAGGATTTTCTGTGCGTCATGAGCCGAGCGTCCCGTTCTAAACCCATAGCTATTTGCATGGAAGGTTGCTTCGTGGGCTGGTTCTAATGCGTATTTGATAAGGCATTGATATGCTCTATCTGCAATAGTGGGGACTTTCAACATCCTGTTAGTACCGTCCTTTTTGGGGATGGGTATTTCTCTTAGCTCCTGGTGTTTCCAGTTGCTAACGGATGCCTTTAGCAGTTCATTAAGCTCAAAGCGTTCCTTAAAGTTAAGGGACTTTTTGCCGTCAATTCCTGCGGTCTTTTTCCCAGCATTTAGCTGTGTTACTTGACGGATAGCCAGTAATCTTGCTGCGGTTGATTTCAGAATCAGCTTTTGTAGGGACTTAGCTTTACGCTTGTCGCCAACTTGAACCGCTTTATACACTCGTTTTTGTAGGCAGAATATGTTGCGGCGAAATTTCTTCCAGGGCAACGTCTTCCAGGATTCACTAGAGTTTTCTCTGTGTCTAATCATGCTCTGCTCCAATTTGTGTATTCTGAACACCTCAGACCAATTACGGTCTGTCCTACCCGAATTGAAGGAATTACGCTGCTCGTCCAGCCTACTTATAGGGTTCGACCGCCCTTAGACCCTCAATCCGTTTTTATTCGTTCCCTCGGTTGATTGTTAGTTCCGTTAGGTGTAGCCAATTCAACCACTGGATTCCCTAGACTCTTGCCGCTATCAGGTTAAGATGCGGCGGGTATTAACTCCAGTGAGGTCAGGTTTTGCTGTTGTGTCCTGCCTCGCCGTAGGTTGCTTTTCTAGGCTCTGTTTCACCATAGGAACTCCCCGTTAACGCCAAGTGTCATCCCACAACGGATGTCTGATTGCGTCCTGTTCCCAGCTTCGACCTCCCGAAACCGAGTCGGGTCATCGTGGGCAGTTAGGGAGTCATACCTGAGTCTGGTAGATGGGACTTTCACCCATATCAGACCGAGAGTTCAACCTTTCTCCATGATTGGATTGGGTTGGTTAGCTTATGTACGGACTGATTACCGTGATTCAGCTAACAACGAATCGCACTAACCTTCGGCGTTAATGAAGGGTAACAAAGCCACAATCCGGGCGCGTTTAATGGCTAAAGTCAGGGCGCGTTGTTGCTGACAGGTTAAACCAGTGATTCTCCGAGGCAAAATTTTACCACGTTCGGTAAGAAACTTCCGCAACAAATCTACATCTTTGTAATCAATGGCATCTCCGGGCTTAATTGGAGAAAGGCGACGACGATAGTAACTCATTCTTACTTAATTTCCTTGTGAACTGTGTGTTTATTGCAGTGGGTACAGAACTTTTTCAGTTCTAAACGGTTGGTTGTGTTCCTACGGTTCTTGGTACTGGTATAACGAGATACGCCAGGGGAACGTTTATCTGGATTTGTCCGACACTCGGTGCATTCTAGTGTCACTATTATGCGCGCACCTTTACTTTTAGCCATAATCTTACAAACTGTAAAGCCTGGAGGATAATTAACACAAATGGTTATTATCTCATATTTCGGGGAAATTTTTCAACCAACCGTTTAATTTTTATATCTAATGAATAACCCCGACGGGAAGAAACTATAACCGTCCGAAAAAAGCGGTCATGGAAAGCCTGACGCATCTGAGTATCAGATAAAGCCGCACCCCCGTCAATGATTAAGGGAAGCAATAATACAACAGCAGCGGGGTTGAGGATGATATTCCCCAGGAAAATGGATAATAATAAGCTAGAAAAGCAAATAATCCCTTCTCGCAGTAATAATGTCTGAAATTGCGGGATTCTGTTGACTATTTCCCCATTTACGACTTCTAGGATCTTTAAATCAAACGCCCAACGTCCTAAACTTTGTCCCTGATTGTTGTAAACTACGACTACGCGAAAAATTAACCAAGCAAAAATAAACACAAAGATTTGGGCAAATTGAATACCAATTTCATTACTTCTCACTATAGAACTCAGTAACCATGCACCGAAAAAGTCCATAGCTAAAGCCATTCCTCGACGAGTAAGATCCCCTTTGGGGTAGTGTCTTTGATTTGCTTTAACAAGAGTCATCCTCTTTACCTCGCTAGTGGTAGAATTTAAATTTATTTAAATCTGTGTAGACTTACAGCATATTTCTTTGTCGGATCTGGAAAATTGAGGATATGCAGATAGTTGAAACTGTTCCCTCCCTTCACAGAAGGTATTTAAAGGATCTGTATCAATTTTTATTCCCTGAAATAAACAATACAACAAATAGTTGATTCTGATACGGCATTTATATTTATATTAAGAGATAATAATTAAATCAGATTGCAGATTAATAAGGTACAGGATCTAAATTCAAAACCAGACAGCAAACTCTTTTTACTTCTGACTCCTGACTCCTGACTCCTGACTCCTAAATTCTGCTGTAAATCTTCACTCAATCTTGATGACCATCTGACACAAAATTAACAATTAGTTTCATAACTAATAACTAATAACTAATTAGGTCTTGTTCTGATGTCAAATATTTACAATACCCAAGAGTTAATTCAGATTTTGGCAATCGAACGCCAAGCTTGCTTAAAAGGAGAAAGGTTAAAGTTAGATATAACTGTTGCTAGTAATCCTGTCATAGATCCGTTTATTAAAACCGACGGAGTACAAAGATTCACAGCTTACCAAGATTTTAAAGCCTCTATTCATGAATATCAACGAGAAAATCAAGTTTCTGGCATTATCTGGAAAGATATTCAAGTGAAAGGCAAAAATCTTCATTATCCAGAAATTGATCCAGAATTGATTGCCTTAGAAAGCGATTTAGAAATCTTGAAACCTGCCAAAGATTCTCTTTTGGAATTTTGGTATCTGGTGACAGAAGACATGGATTTATATTTAAGTCTTAGTAATGGTAAACAACATCAAAAAGTAAACACAGTAGATGTAGAAAGAATTGTCCAAAGAACAGAATGGGCAACTTTATTAAAGTGGGAAAATCCGAACTTTCTAGAAATTATTTTACAACTAGGTTGGGGACAACCGCAAGAAGCAGCTTATAAACGGGGAAGACCATTAGCCGGTAGTGAATTTATCCATGCCGTCAATCCGGGATGTTATCCTATCGGTTAATACAGCAGGAGTTAAGAGTCAGGAGTCCGTCAGATGTTTGGCTTGTTAACCATACTGTAGTTTCTGTATTAGAATCATAACAGAAGTATATTAACTTGAATTGGAAGGTTCTCTCTATGCTTAACCCTAAAATCAGTGGTGAAGAAATTACCAACCGGGGCAAAGAAATCTATGAAAAAATCATTCGTCCTTTAGCAGAGAAAACAGAGAACATTGGCAAAATTATTTCAATTAATGTAGAAACTGGTGAATATGAAATTGGTGATGATTTAATTATTACAAGTCGCCGATTGCAAGCAAAACAACCTGATGCCCCAATTTGGGCAGGAAGAATCGGCTTTAATGCAGTTTATGCTGTTGGTGGTACATTAATTAGGACAACATAGTGATACATGGAAACGTATTTGGGCTTCAAGCTCGAATTAATTTGATTATTTGTTTATCAGAACCTGCAAATATAGAAATTGAATGTGTTGTTGATACGGGTTTTGAAGGTTTTTTAACTTTACCCCCAGTTGTAATTACAGAACTTGGGCTGCCATACATTGCTCGAATTGATGCAAATTTGGCTGATAATTCCAGTATTGGAGTCAATGTTCATTTGGCAACTATTCTCTGGCAAGGTATAGAACGCGAGATTGCAGTATTGGCAATGGGTAGTCGTCCTCTGATTGGAACTGCGCTACTTGCAGATTATCATCTCAGTATAGATTTCTGTGATGGTGGTACGGTTATCGTTGATGATATTTTGTAACTTTGAGTATGTCTCATCAAGTAACCGACTCTTGCGCTTCCCGATACAATCTTTTAGCTATCCGAAATAATTCTTGTCCTGTGTGCAAATAACGATCATCATAGCTTAATGGAAAGTAGGCTAACTCCTCTATTCCATCTGCCACTTGACTCATACAATAGTAAATATGGGCTGCTGCGGCTGCAAAACTAGTAGGATTTGGCAAAGAACGAAACTTAATTTGTGCGTCTCGTAAATCTTCCCGACAGGATGCTAAATAATCTTGAAATTCGTCTAAAAGATCATCATCAAAAGGATCTGCGGCTAATTCGTCAATTTGTGATTCTAAAGAATTGAGAATTGTCGAAAGTATCCGATTTACTGGTTTATAAACTAAACGTAACCATTCTTCGACGTTTTCATCAACATCTTTTCTCGTTTTCCTAGTTGCTTTGTGGTGCTGTTGGGCAGACTCGGCACGTTTTTGGCGAACTTGATGAAATTGTTGCTGACTGTGACGGAGTTTTTCATCATAATTAAAACGACTTTTACTGTCACTTAAAACCTCATAGGCAGCATTAACACGAATAATTTGTTCATTGTCTGTGATTTCTTGATTACTATCAGGATGAAAAATTTTCACCAAGCGGCGATAAGCTTGTTTAATTTCCGCAAGACTTGCATTGTTACTAACTTTTAGGGTGTCGTAGTGGTTAAAATCGGACATGAATCCAATAGATTGTTAATTGGCACTAGTTGCTGTTTTCGTTTCTAGGTCTTGGAATAAGGGTGTACTTAAATATCTCTCACCGAAACTAGGCTGAATCATCACAATTAAGCGTCCCTGATTCTCTGGACGTTGGGCAACACGCACCGCTGCACAGAGGGCTGCACCACTGGAAATGCCCGATAGTAGCCCTTCCTCCCTGGCTAATTTGCGACTAAAGGCGATCGCCTCCTCATCTGTCACCGTAATTACCTCATCAATCAATTCTACCTTTAAGACTTGGGGAATAAAACCCGCCCCAATGCCCTGAATTTTATGGGGACCCGGTTTACCTCCCGATAATATCGGGCTATTAGCTGGTTCGACAGCGATCGCCTGAAAACTCGGTTTCCGGGCCTTCAAAACTTCCGCCACCCCAGTAATCGTCCCCCCAGTCCCCACACCCGCCACAATCATATCCACCAATCCATCCGTATCCTCCCAAATTTCCTCCGCCGTAGTTTCCCGGTGAATTTGGGCATTAGCCGGATTGCGGAACTGTTGCAACATATAAGAGTATGGTGTTCTATCCACAATCTCCTGCGCCCGCCGAATCGCCCCACTCATCCCCGCAATTCCCGGAGTGAGTTCCAATTGGGCCCCATAAGCCCTTAACATCGCCCGCCGTTCCGCACTCATCGTTTCCGGCATAGTTAAAATTAATTGATACCCCTTAGCCGCCGCTGCCATAGCCAAAGCAATCCCAGTATTTCCCGATGTTGGTTCTACCAGAATCGTCTTCCCAGGGGCAATTAATCCTTCCTTTTCCGCCGCCATAATCATACTTACCCCAATGCGGTCTTTTACCGATGACGAAGGGTTCATACTTTCCAATTTCACGAGAATTGTAGCCACACAACCTAATTCTTGAGGAATCCGGTTTAACTTAACTAGAGGTGTCCGTCCCACCAATTCCGTAATATTTTCAACAATCCGCATCATAAAATTTTCTGTCTTCAAATGTAGTACATGATATCCAACTGCTTCCGGGAATCCCGTTTTTCACAAAGATCCTGAAGCGAATAATTTTGTAACACTGAATTTGCCGCCTGACGTGCTTCTTGCCAAATTTCTGACACCACAGAATTATCTAAACTTGTGAGGTTAGTATTTTGTTCACCAGTCTGCACATCTAAACCTTCCAAACATTCTAAAATCTCAAAGATACTAATTTTCCGAGGTTCTCGCGCCAATAAATAGCCGCCTTTTGAACCCCGTTGACTTTTAACTATACCCCCCCGCCGCAAAGTTGCTAACAGTTGTTCTAAATAGCGATCAGGTATCTTTTGTTGCAGAGCGATTTGCCGAATTTGCATCGGTTCACCGTTTTCATAATGAGTAGCCATCTCTAATAACGCCAAAATTGCGTATTCAGATTTACATGATAATTCCACAAGCAGTAGTCCAAGATGAAAGTTGAAGCATGAAGTTGAGCAAAACCTCACAGTTAGAGACTTCCAAGAAATAAATTATCCTAAGAAACGAACCACAGAGGCACAGAGTACACAGAGAGAGAATTTCTGCATCAGTTTTGGGACATTTTTTTATTTGGAAGTCTCTTAAGCTCTTTTCCAGTATACTCCGGTTCTTAACTGGGGTTTTTCTCTCCACAAAAAAACCCCGCCATGAGGCAGGGTCAAATCACGTTGAAACTTATCAACAAACTTTTAACTATTTAGAAGCTAAAAGTTGTTCTGAGTGTACCAACAAAGGCATCATTACTGGTATTATTTTGTCCAGGAGATGTCATCCAAATAACTCCAGGAGTTACGGATACATTTTCAGAAACGCGATACTTATAGAAGCCTTCTACTTGGTATGGAGTCTCTCTACCAGTCGCACCTAGTGAGTAAGGTTGAGCGCCACCGAAGATACCCAAGACGTTACCTTTCTTACCAAAATCAGGTAAAGCTAAACCTGCACCATAGCTCCAAGCTTCTTTATCATCATTAGCTCCAAAGCCTGTAACATCATGGTAGGAAACGAAACCACTCAAAGACAGTTTATCGCTAGGCTTGATAGCTGCGGAAATACCGTAGGAGTTGCTGGAAGAGGCACTAGCAGCACCTGTTGCCGAATTAACGCCTAAAGTATTCGCTTGTGCAGTGCCTACTAAAGCACCAGTACCAATTCCTGAATCAAATAAGGTAGTACCTGCTTTTTGATAACCATGCACATAGGTGGCAGCCAAAGCAACGCGATTACCAACGTTAAAGTTTAACTGACCCAAAGCCGCATAGTTGCCATCAAACAAGCCATTGCTGGGACTAGGATCATTAGCGTTTGCAGCTAAGTAACCTAATGTGAGAGAACTTGGTTTCAAGAAACTATCACCGGGTTTCCCAAAGGGTACATTCAAGGCAATACCAGAACCACCACCAATCCGGTAGATGGGGTTTTCAGATGCGAAGGTACTTAAAGCCCCTTTACCACCATCTGTTTTATCAAAGAAGTAAGGATTGTTAACAGCGGCATAATCACTATGTTGCCCACCACTAGCTGAAAGATAAACTCTTGCAGGTCCTACAGGCGCTTCATAAGTTAACTTGTCAATTTTAACGCTGTTAGCTGGGTTAGTTGCACCAACTTCAAAGGTTTGTTTGCCGACTCCACCAGCATCAATAGGAGTATTGGCATTATTTCTGAAACTAAAGCCTGTGGCATTACCAGCAGCCAAACGGGTAGTTAATATATCTCTACCTGTAAAGCTGGTTTCTAAACCTAAGCGCACTCTATCCTGGAAAACTGCCCGGTTAGCTTTGCCTGTTTCACCACCAAAAACGTCGGTGACAGCAAAAATAGCTTCACCTTTTAACTTAGTGGTAGTGGAGAATTGATTGGCTTCTAATTCGGCAGTCCGGCCTTCTAAAGCATCTACTCGACCGCGTAAAGTTGCCAATTCCGCAGAAAATTCTTCTTGCAACCGCTGCAATGTTGCTAAATCCTGTTTTGTTACCATATCAGCGGTTGCTGTGGCAATCAATTCATTTACACGATCTAAACAAGAATTTAAACCAGCGGCAAATTCGTAACGGCTTAAAGCCCGATTACCGCGATATGTGCCATTGGGATAACCTGCAATACAGCCATAGCGCTCTACCAAAGATTGCAAAGCTTGGAATGCCCAATCTGTAGGTTGCACGTCAGAGAATTGGGAAACTGATGTTACCTGATTTAAAGAAGTATTGTTTTCGTTGCTGTAGCGGTTAACCTGAGCCAAAACTTGGGCTTCTTTGGTTTCTGTTGCCAATGTTGCTGGCTTTTGAGAAACTTCTGTTGTAGAGGAAGTTTCTATTGCCGATGCGTCCTTGCTGGTACTGGGTGCGGCGATCGCTGTTGAAGATACTAACAGTGCTGCTCCCAAAATTGCTGGGCTAACCACCAGGGATTTCCACAAAATATTAGACATTTTTCCTTTTCTCCTCACACCTTCATATGGATAACTTGAGTTCGCTGTAGCCAACTGGTTACAAATGCGAAGTCTTGTTGAAACCTGTGTAATAGGCATGGCTGCCACCATTACCACAATCATAGCTTTCACAAGGCTAACAATTGATTAACTAATTGTTAAACTTTAATGCAATTAACTTATGCAAAAACTTTTAACTATATCCTGTGGTTATATTATCACTTTTTCTAATAACCAACATAAGATTTTCTGTTCAAGTACGTATGTATACTAAACACGGGTGAGATTTAAACTTTTGCCAAATGACAAACAACCCAGATGTGTAGGGGTAAAGCAAGAGCTTCATTGGTGTCAACTTAAGCTCAAATCCCTACCACATCTCGTTCCTAGTCTCTGACTAGGAATGCAGTTGATGAGGCTCTGCCTCTAATATCATTGAAGGCAGAGCCTTCTAGAATTCATTCCCAGTCAGAGACTGGGAATGAGATGAACTTAAGCTCAAATCCCTACCACACCTCGTTCCTAGTCTCTGACTAGGAATGCAGTTGATGAGGCTCTGCCTCTAATATATAATCGCCAAAAGCCTGAAACAACGGATTTTTTTAACTTCGCTGTGTACCGATCTAAAAAACACCCTTAAAAACTATCCGCCCTGATTTAGATTAGATAATCTAAGTCAGGGCGGTCTAGCGGGTCTTCAAGTTGCAACCAGACTGCCGGAAGGAACTCCGATGTTAAGCCTAGTTAGTTGAGCTAACTTAGTATCTCAAGAGAACTAAAGCTAACTTTTAGAGAACAGCCCCGGCACACAGCCAGCTAACTGCAACTTGATGACCCATGCGTATACTACTTTCTATCATGGGCATCACCTCCTTGTTGCCTAAATGGTCTTAGTTTCAAAAGGGGCAAAGCAAAATGCTTTGGGTTTCTAACCTGGGACTACTATAACACAACTGCGAAAATTTGCAATACCCTGATTTCAATTTCTGCCACAAAAAAACCCTCACCAATGAGGTAAGGGCTAACTAACAAAGATAAATTCAGGTAAATTCCAGAGTTAGAGAGCGTTACCACGTGGTAATACTTCTTCTGGGAATACGAACTGTTCGTGGGGTTGATCTTGAGGAGCCATCCAAGCGCGGATACCCTCGTTCAGTAAAATGTTTTTGGTATAGAAAGTTTCAAACTCTGGGTCTTCTGCTGCCCGTAATTCTTGAGAAACGAAGTCATAAGCCCGCAGGTTTAATGCTAAACCAACGATACCGATAGAACTCATCCACAAGCCTGTAACTGGTACAAACAACATGAAGAAGTGTAACCAACGTTTGTTGGAGAAAGCAACTCCGAAAATCTGTGACCAGAAACGGTTTGCTGTCACCATGGAGTAGGTTTCTTCAGCTTGGGTGGGGTTGAAGGCGCGGAAAGTGTTTGAACCTTCACCGTCTTCAAATAGGGTGTTTTCTACTGTGGCACCGTGAATGGCACAAAGTAAAGCTCCACCTAAGATTCCCGCTACACCCATCATGTGGAAGGGGTTAAGTGTCCAGTTGTGGAAACCTTGGAGGAATAAGAGGAAACGGAAAATTGCGGCTACTCCAAAGCTGGGGGCAAAGAACCAGCTAGATTGTCCCAAAGGATACATCAGGAACACGCTGACGAATACGGCGATAGGACCGGAGAAAGCAAGAGCGTTATAAGGACGCAGACCGACAAGACGGGCTACTTCAAATTGGCGTAACATGAAGCCAATCAAACCGAATGCGCCATGTAGGGCGACGAAAGGCCACAAACCACCAAGTTGAATCCAACGGGTGAAGTCACCTTGAGCTTCAGGTCCCCACAGGAACAACAGGGAATGTCCCATGCTGTTTGCTGGTGTGGATACTGCTACTGTTAAAAAGTTAGCTCCTTCTAAGTAAGAAGATGCTAGTCCGTGGGTGTACCAGGAGGTGACGAAGGTTGTACCGGTTAGCCAACCGCCTAATGCGAGGAAGGCACAGGGGAATAGTAATATTCCTGACCAACCTACGAATACAAAGCGATCGCGCTTTAGCCAGTCGTCTAATACGTCAAACCACCCTCTACTGGGGGCGCGTCCAACTGCGATGGTCATGAGAGCAAATCTCCAAAATGTTTTATAAGTACGGATTTTATGCGTTTATGGCAGGCGAATATTATCCACCTACACAAATCTAACCAGATTGTCAACCTAGTTTACAATTTTTTACGCTTTCTATCATAATAGGTGAAAATCTCTAATTTTGCTAGTGGGCTAAGAAAAAAATTTTATTTGGGGATGATTATAGAGACGTTCTATGTAAAACAAGTAACTCGTTGAGAGAGGGAACAGGGAACAGGGAATAGGGAATAGGGAATAGGGAATAGGGAACAGGGAATAGGGAACAGGGAACAGGGAATAGGGAACAGGGAATAGGGAATAGGGAATAGGGAACAGGGAATAGGGAATAGGGATACTGAAAACGGTTCATAGTTTAACCAAATATGAAACCCCTCTCCAAACCTCTCCCCGCAACGGGGAGAGGCTTTGAACTTGTTCCGGGTTTGATGACAATTTGCCAGATGTAAAAAAGTAAAATCCATCAAAACCTATTGCCTATTGCCTATTGCCTATTGCCTATTGCCTATTCCCTCTTGCCTATTCCCTCTTGCCTATTGCCTATTGCCTATTGCCTATTGCCTATTGCCTATTGCCTATTGCCTATTGCCTATTGCCTATTCCCTATTGCCTCTTGCCTTGCTATAACGACAATTTTTAACGCCAACCTACTTAGAAAACTTATGTCCAACTAGATAAAGAGGGAACTTGCATCAATTCCTGACTGAGTTTTTTGTGAATATGACCGTTAGTAGCCAGAATTCTCCCCGAATCAATGTTTATCGGAGTTCCATCATAGGCAGTGACGTTACCTCCCGCTTCCTGAACCAATATTATTCCAGCCACAACATCCCAAGGTGCAATTCCCCTTTCCCAATAACCATCAACTCTCCCACAGGCTACATAAGCTAAATCCAAGGCTGCTGCACCATCACGTCTGACACCTTGGGTAAGATGGGTAAGATGACAAAACTCTGCATAATTGTTGTCAGCAGTTTCCCGGCGATCATAAGCAAATCCACTAACTAACAAGCTTTTACCTAATTCCGCTGTTTGGGAGACCTGAATAGGGCGACGGTTACGAGTTGCACCTAAGCCAGCAGCAGCCCGAAATAATTCATCACGAAAAGGGTCATAAATTACCCCTACCTTGGGGACACCGTGAATCAGCAACCCAATGGAAACAGCGAAACAGGGGTATTGATGGGCGTAATTAGTCGTACCATCGAGAGGGTCAATAGCCCAGAGAAATTCATTATCTTGGTTCCCCAGTTTTCCCGACTCTTCAGCGAGGATGGAATGCTGGGGAAAATGACGACGCAATACTTCTAAAATTACCTGTTCAGAAGCTTTATCAGCAGCGGTAACTAAATCACCAGGACGACCTTTTTCGGTGATTACGTTTTCTAATTTACCTAAATAATCTTGTAAAACTACACCTGCGGCTAAAGCTGCTTCTGTAGCAATATCTAGAAAAATTTGCATATTTGTTAGTTGTCAGTTGTCAGTTGTGCAATAGATGGCATAGCAAACCTTTACGTCTACGTCTCTACATTTAACGAGAGAGCCGGCGAAATTCTCCAGGAGTCACCCGCATGGGTTTATCTGTATTCCAGATGCCTTTGCCCATGATTCTCGCCCATTGTTGAGCGTGTTCTAGTCGTTGGTCGTATTTGTGATTAGGCGATCGCGCTACAAATAAAGCATATCCTTGTTTGACAACTTCTTCATTTAACAACAGTTTATCTTTCCATACATAAGCCAAGGTTCGGTTAAATTTATCCTTAGCTTCTAAGTCAAATTCCAGATTAACAGCCTGATTTGCACCGCCAATTAAACTTTCAACAAATTGTTTAGCATCCTCACCCCAAGGAATTTGGCGGATATCAGGTGCATCTAAACCAATTAACCGCACCGGGGAAATTAAATTCGGTTGTGACTCCATTCCCAATACTTCCAAACTTTGTCCACTCACAACCCGTGCTACCCTGACACTAGCAGGAGTTATTGAAGAGTTGCTTTGGCTTTGACAACTCACCAAAAGTGAAAAACTAGCCAATATAATTATTTTTGGCACAAAAACGCGAAGATTGACCACTACAGCAGTCATCCTCGCCATCAAATTCATTAACCTAAACACACAAAAAATATTAGTCCTCATCTAAGGGTAAACCTGCTTTAACTTTGCCCTTACCAAAAAACCGCCCAAACTGAAGTTCATAAACCTCATCTTCATCTTGTGTTTCCACTTCCAAATCAGAACGAGCATAACTTACGCATAATAAAGCGTAACCTTGACGGCGTAAATCTGGAGACAGACCAATGGCTTCCGGTTGGTGAATTTCTCCTGATATAACTCTGACAGCGCAAGTTGTACAAGCCCCATTCCGACAAGAAAAGGGGAGTTCCGTCCCGTTATGTTCAGCCGTGTGTAAAATATAACGGTCTTCAGGAACTTCCAGAGTATGTGATGTCCCAGTTTGGCGATTGTAAACTTTAATTTTGTGGGTTTGAACCATCTTAATTTTCAGATTTGCGGATTTGGAGTTTCACACCTAATTATAAGAAGATTGTTGGAAAACTTCGTATTTTCAGGTCAGGAAGTGGTGGGGGAGGTGGGGATGTGGG
>NZ_LJOU01000110.1:0-17471 GCF_001672085.1 Anabaena sp. AL93
AGCGGGAAGGTCATTTAGTTACCCGTGATGATGTCGCTGTTTTAAGTCCATACATGACTAGTCATATTAAGCGATTCGGCGATTATTTGATTGACTTGAATGCAATACCACAGTCATTAGATGAGATTAGTAATTTTAACTTGATTTAACTGAGTTCTATTTATTTCCACCAGAAAAGATATAGTTACCAGCTTCAACGATAAAATCCCGAAACTATATCTTAAGTCCAACTACAAAGCAAGTATATTTACAAATCTTTGCATCGTGTCCCATTTTGCGCGTATCCCGGCTAGACCCCAACCATACTATTGATATCACTATCAGGAATGAAAGCAGGATTTACTGATGTGGCGGTTAATTCTTCCGTTGTGTCGGTAATTACGGACTCTTGACTCAACACAAGATGAGATTCTGTACCTAATTCTGTACCTAATTCTGTACCTTCATCCTCTATTTCTGTACCATTTAGACTATTAAACTGTACAGATTTGAGTTCTTTCCATTCACGTATCAAAGGACAGATTGTACTAAAACTACCACCACCTAGCCGCTCTCGTACAATATTTCTATTTATTTTTTCATTTTTTATATATAAGTTTTCGCAAATTTCAAAAACTCTTATTTTCAAATCTTCATGTTCTTGAGGTACAGTCATAAATTTTTCAAAAAAAGTTTGTACCATTGTACAACAATGTATTAATTTATGTATCAGTATTTGTACAAGAATACTTGATAAAAAAAGCGACTTTGTACAGCACCGCTATTAATTGTACCGGAAATTTTTATACATCAATTAGAATCAATGCAAATTATAATTAGTGTACTAGGCAATAAAACAGAATTAATCGCATAACTGATTTGTCTGTTCCCTGTCCCCTATTTCAGCTTGTTAGGTTTTAACCAAACTTCCTGACTTGTCAACTTCCTGACTTATGAACTTGCCATATTGTAAACTTCCTAACTTATAAACTTGCTATATTGTCAACTTGCCAATAATATAGCTAATAAGGTTTATCAAAAATCACCATTTATATTCCATGATTATTGCTTTAGCCAATCAGAAAGGGGGCGTTGCTAAAACCACCTCTACTATATGTTTGGGCGGATTACTAGCAAAGAAGGGTAACGTCCTAGTGATTGATTTAGATCCTCAAGGGAATCTGACCACAGGGTTAGGTGTGGAAGTAGCTGATGACCAAATTAACTGCTACGACGTAATTACAGAGCAAGTAGAAGTTATGGATGCCATAGTACCTACCAATTGTGGACTTCACTTGTTGCCGGCTGACATTAATTTAGCTAAGGGAGAAACTGAAATTCTCACGAAAATAGGTAATTTCTACATTCTTAAAGAAAAATTAGCTCCTGTACTCAACCAATTTCAGCACATTTTAATTGATTGCCCCCCGTCCTTGGGACTTTTAACGGTTAATGCCCTATCCGCAGCAGATAAGGTTTTAATTCCTGTGCAATGCCAATTTTTTGCTCTCAAAGGATTAGCTGCACTTTTAGAAACGGTTGCTAGTGTTCAGAAGCGACTTAATCCTCAATTGCAGATATTAGGGGTGTTGCCAACAATGGCAGAAAATACCGTTATGACTCAAGATGTTCTCGCTTCTCTAAAAAGGCGACTACAAGACATTCACATATTTGATCCTGTTCCTAAATCTATTAAATTTTCTGAGTCAAATTTAGCCGGTGAACCTATTCATCTCT
The DNA here is from genome assembly GCF_001672085.1 of Anabaena sp. AL93. NCBI lineage: Bacteria > Bacillati > Cyanobacteriota > Cyanophyceae > Nostocales > Nostocaceae > Anabaena > Anabaena sp. AL93. The sequence continues at coordinate 1,717 of NZ_LJOU01000110.1, forward strand.
ATGCCAAAGAATCCAAGTTGGTGCAGCCTTACCAAGCGATCGCAAAGCTGCTCCTATAAGCGATAGCGAAGCGCTGCTGCAAGCAGTTCGCCAAGTTGATTGCTGGTAAAAAATAATAGGAGAAACAGATGGTCAAAAAACGCGCTCGATTAGAAGACAATGATCCTCTATCTTCAACAGATAGAGTCTTGGCTGGATTTGAACAGTTAAGCAAGTCAGCAATCCAAGAACCTGACAAGTTAACCAGTCAACAAGATAGCAATATAACCAGTCAGCAACCAATGATGGAACAAATTACAATCAATAGAGAAATAACAAGTCAACAATCTGACAAGTCAGCAATTCAGCAAGTTAACAATATTGAAAAACCAAAATTACGCAAGTCTACATTTCAGATCAGTGAAACAGTGCTTTTGCAGTTAGATCAGGTACATTTGAGACTGCAATTGGAATTGGGAAAGGCGATCGCTCCTTATAAGGAAGTAATTGTAGAAGAGGCATTAGTGCGATTATTAGAGCAATTTGCAGATGACCGTTCAGGGTTAATAGAAGTGTTAGTATCGAGGCAGAAAAGCCGGGATAAACCTTGATATATCGCGTAGCAATCAGCAAATAAAAGAAATAGTGAAGACTGGGCTATGAGAGAATAGCAGGTGTGAAAGCTGACTATGAGATACCCTAAAGAATGGAAACAATTATCTAAATCTATCAAGGAAAAAGCTAATTGGCGTTGTCAAAAATGTGGGCGTGTTTGCTTACGTCCTGGTGAAAAACCTGCTGACAATATTAAACCCCGTGCCTATAATCTACAAGTTCACCACCACAACATGAATCCTGCTGATAACAGGGTTGAGAACCTAATTTGCCTCTGTAGTGGATTATGTAGAATCCACGTCGTAGAAACCTTGATGTGACTGATATTGATGAAAATCTTCTACAACGTAACCCATGATAACTCCCTTTTAACAAAACAGAAAACTTGACAAAATTTAACTTGTATTTTTGATTCAGTACCGTATAAACAGAGCAAGGTTGTTAACATCACTGTATTGAAGAGTCTTGCATAATCACAGCAAAAACGTGGTTGAGATGACAGTAAAAATTGCCTATCAACTTGACAAATGGCTACAATCGAAGTGGCAAAGAGGTACACGATTCTACACCTTAACCCTTTGCCAAAACATATTTGGAGAATGGATGATCACCAAAACTTGGGGCAGTGCTGTCCATCGAGGATTTGGCAAATCAAAAGATTTAGATTGCCCTAATTATCAAGCCGCTTTAATAACTTATTACAAGCTGCAAGAACGAAGAGAAAAGCGCGGATATAAAATAGTTGACTCTGATTCAAGAAATTGATGAATCCTCATTATCTTCCATTTTCGATTTAGCTATTCGCCACTTTTGTAATTCATAGCCTGATAAACATTTATCATTGCAGACTCGAACCATAATTTCTCCTTGTTGTATGGGTAAATATTTTTTCGGAACATCTTGACAGAAACCACTCTCAATAGCCTGACGATACCAACATTCAAACTCATCTTCTTCAGGAGTCATCGCTGTTTGAGAAACATTAGGTTCAGCTTCATCACGAATCATTGCCAACAAGCAAGCACCAGGACTCTCAATGTGATTATGGCTTCTATACTGTTTGAAAGCGGATATTGCCAATTTCACTTTCTCTGGCTCATGTTTAGCTATTTCCTGTTTTAATCTAACGCCGATTTTAATGCCCATTTCGGTAATTAAATGAGTAATCTCTAAAGATGGATTCTGGAGTTCACCATGATCTGACTTTTGGGCAACCGAGTTGAAAGAAACAACTTTTGGGGATGATTCAGGTATAGTCAACTGCTTAATTTGTGTTCGTAAGCGTTCACATTCCGACTTCAACTCAAAAATTTCAGCAACATGACCTCTCAAATTCTGATTCTGTCGCTTTAATTCTCTATTTTCAGCCTCCAATTCTCGAATTCGTTGCTTGAATACTTCAGAAAGGGTTTTTAGACTATGAGGTCCAGGTTGTTTTTCCGCCAATGAGTTGAGTTGCTGTGTTTTTTGCGACTGTAAATCATGAATGTATTCCGTTAATTCTGTCCATTTGTAGAGGTAAGAAATGGAACAGCCAGCAACTTGAGCAATGTTAGGAAAAGTCAAAGGTTTACCACTTTTTTGAATCTCTTCAATAGCACGAAATACTTGTTCACGTTTGAGTTCTTTTCGCTGTTGTTGGGCTGCCCGCAGGATAGCAGTCTGTTTTTCACGTAATGGTTGCTTCGTCATTAGCAACTTTCCTCAAATCTGATAGCCATTTATCCATTGCTTCTAGGGTAGCCTGAGATTCTTCATAGGCTAGGGCAGCCCCGGCTTGTTTAGCTGACTCCATGCGTTTGTGTTCTCCAGCATATTGCCGTTCATAAAGAGGTAATTTGCTGGTACTGGGGCGGAAACTACTACAGCCGTAACATTTGGGATAGAGGTTGTAGATACAGTTGGTTTTAGGGTCAAGGGTGCAATAACCATAGACCGTCAGACGCGGTGAAATTTCCAGGTCAAGTTCGTGGGCTTGAGGGTTTTTAAGAAGGCTTTCAGGTAAACTTTGCCAAGGGAGAAAGCGGTTTTGGGAATTGAGTAGTAGTTTCTGAAAAGGTAAATCTACTGCCGCTACTTGCTCCTTAGTAGGAGGCGCATAGTGTTGAAATGTGGTTTCACTATTGAGGTGGTCAGCATAGAGTTGAGCAGCTTCCATTCCATGTTTAGCCCTCACTTCCTGGAGGCGACTAGAACGGGTAATCTTACCTGTAAAGTAGGGTCTAATACCATTGCTATCCCGAATGTCTTCGCGCTCTATTAACAGACGAATCAGGCGAACCATTGGGTTTTGCGCTGCTGTTACATGAGGGGGTTTGGGCATTGGTTTAAGACTAGGAAAAGATGGGTAAGAACTCTGTTTAATACTTCTAAAATGACAAAACAGATAGGGGTAATCCTTGCCCAAGGTTTTTCTCATCCATTGCTGTTGTTGTTCAATGATTTGTCTAATTTCACGAGAGGCAGGGAGTCTGTGCCATCGTTCTACCTTATGCTGATAAAACTTGATATACCATTGACCATTTTCTTCAACTAAACAATCAAAAGTCATCTGACAAATATCTGCGGGACGAGCAGCTGTATATTCTTGGATTAAATAATGACGAGCAAGAGGAGCAGGAATTTGGTCGAGATGCTGTTTAATCTGTTGACGGGTGATTTCATCCAACCAATCCACGTCCTGAACTGTTTGTTTAGGAATATCTCGCTGACGAACTAAGTTTTGGGATTCTAATCCTAAAAAATCACAAAAATCTTTGAGGATATATAGCTTTTCTCTAATAGTCCGATTACAATTTGTTTGGTTGAGGTCGAGAAACTTAAAGATTAGTTCTCGGCGAATTTCAGAGAGATTTTGGATATGATTCTGCTGCAAAATTTGACCGAACTGACGCAAAGCTACTAGAGAATTTATCGGTGTGGCAATGGCAGAATACTTACCTGATTTGAGTAAGGAATATAGATATTCCTTGACTTTGACACGAAACCATTCTGGTTTAATTGACTTAAAGTTGAGGATTTTCAAGGGTGAGTTTTTGACAAAATGACGAAAATCCCAAACATCATCATCAAAACAGAAGTTCAATAAGGTTTCTTGTTGTTGACACCCAACCCAACTATTATAACTTGTGGCGTGAGGATTAAAGTTAATGTGGCAGAAGTAACAGCGACAATTACTCTGTCTGCTGTTGGCTTGAAAGCTTTCATAAATCCACCCTTTCTGTCCATTTGGTCCTATTTGCTGGCAGAGGGGATTAGGACAAACTAAATGGGAACGATAACTATGAATCTGAGGTAGAACTTGACAACAAAGGAGGGTCTTTTGGGAACAATGATTACATCCTAGCCTGAGTTGACAACTATGTCCATTAGTATAATTAAATTTGCTGATTTGACCTTGATTACACTGAGGACAGATAAATTCTCCAGCATACTTTTCTGCCCAATTTACTGATAGAGTTCCTTGAAGAGTTAGATGAGTGGAAATGGGTAAGTGTTTAACTGTACCAGTTAGGTAAGTTGTCTGATGACAAAAATCACATGACAATTTTAGTTTGCAAACAGCCCCTTTCGAGTAATAAAAGTTGGTGATTTGACCTTGATTACATTGAGGACAGATAAATTCTCCAGCATAATCTGTCTGCCAATTAACTGATAAAGTTCCGTTAAGGGTTTGGTGTATTGAGATATTTGGATGTTGAGGAAGTTGACAAGTTAGTTGGGTTATTTTAGCGCATGATTGACATTTGACTCTCAGTTTAGAAATGGCTTTTTGATTGTTATAAAAGCTGGTGATTTTTTCTTGATTACATTGAGGACAAATAAATTCGCCAGCATAATCTGTCTGCCAATTGACTTGTAAAGTTCCGTGAAGAGTTTGATGAATTGATATGGGTGGAGACTGTCTAATTTGACAGGAAAGGGGAGTGGATGTGTGGCAGAGTTCACAGCCTAATTGAATTTGACAAAGTGTTTTTTTGTCGGAAAAGAAATGGCTTAACTGTCCGCGATGACAATGGGGACAATTAAATTCGCCAACATAATCTGTCTGCCAATTGACTAATAAATTTCTGTGAAGGGTTTGGTGGATTGAAATTGGTAAATGCTTGCGTTTACCCATGATTTTTCTGGTGTTGAATATGTTGTAATTCTGACAAGCCCTGAAAACGATTTTTGATGAAAACTAATAAGTTATTAATCTCTGTTACTCGTCTTGCTTGTCCGTTGTTTTCAGCTTGAATCAGGTCTTGCTGTAAGCGGTTTAAGTCAGCCTCTAATTGGGATTTATCTTCGAGGGTTACGCGATGATGAGAACAACTAAGACAGGCATAGCGATGTTGACAATCTCCTAACATGGTGGGACGATGACATTCTCCTAGAGGGGTACTAACTTTGAGGAGATTTGCTAATTTTTCATACCTGGTTTTTCTGGGTTTAAAAGCTGTAATTTGACCATACATATCTACATAACCTTTGAGATTAGCTTCTTTTTCTAATCTGGTTAGTGAACGCTGGCGATAATGAGGTAGCATATCTAAGGAACCGTGACCTAGTACGGCGGCGATATATTCATCTTCTACTTCACAATGAGCCATAATGCTGGCTTTGGTGCGGCGAAACATATGGCTAGTGAGTTTAAATCTGTTGCCATATTTATCTTTTAAGTTTGCTACTTCTCGAAATTTAGTTAGCCAGTTACTAATTTTTAATCTGGTAATTGTTTGGGGTTGATAGCACAGTGTTGTTTCAGATTCTCTATCAGCCCAAGGAATACTTTTTTGGGGACTATAAACGTTACAAAATAGTTTATCGAATTCACTATCTCTACCAAATTGGGTATCCAGAAATCTCTGCTGTTCTTGAACTAATTCAGCTACTTGAGGATGAATCTGAACAAACCGCCAGTGTTTGAGTTTTTCAAACCAACGTAGTAAAAACCATTTTTCGCTTTCTTGTTTGAGGCTATGGCGTGGCATGGTGAGAATTTCTCCAATGCGGCAACCTAATGCTAATTGTAACCGAAAAAGTCTTTCAATTGTCGGGGGGAATAAGTCAAGTTTTTCGTAGATTTGGTAAAGAACTTCTTCTGGTATTGTCTCGATTGTGGGTGTTTTTTGGGAAATTCTGATGGGGGTGAAGGCGATTTCTAGCCACTTTTCTTCTCGCCACAGATTGAGAGCATAGTTAATTGTATTCTGACGATTATTACTGTTAATTTCGCTGATAAATTGATGGAGGATTGATTCTGTTAAAAATTGGGGCTGGGTATATCCATTGTTATATAAAAAATGCGCTAAGTGGTTTAAACAACCTAGTCGTTGAATAATACGACCCAGGGAATATCTCTCTCGAATGCTGGCTCTAATTGTTAGTTGAGTCAGTTGTTTTAACCAAGGCAGTGAAATTTTGTGGAAGTAGAGATGATAATGTCCATTAATTCGGCATTCTTCTTGACTATAACCCAATTCTATTAGTGACCAAATATCTTGATTCATGAGTGGGTCATTCATCCACTCTTTTCCTAGTTCGGAGTTTTTAATTCGCTCTTGTAATGTCTTTGGAGCAAATGCTGGTGCCATTAGTTTTCTTCTTCTTCTCTTAGGTATTGGTTTAGGGTCATTTCATCAAGAACATGACTGTAAATGTCTTTGGTTGTGGCGATTGAACGATGTCCTAAAAGCTGTTGTACATATTGGTCAAGATAATTATCTTGCAACATTCTGGTAGCGAAGGTATGGCGAAATAGGTGGGGATGTGCTTTAATTCCTGTTCGTTTGTGGAGTTGGTCAAATAATTTATTTAGGCGAACTAAAGACATTGCTTGTCCTTCCCATTTCCCTGATAAATTGACGAATAACATTCCATGTCCCAAGGTTTCGGCTCTATGTGGATATTCTTCTAATAGGTAGGCATGAAAGGTCTCTTGAATGGCTGACCGTTGGTGTAGAATGGGGATTTCTCTTTCTCTTCCTTTTGCCATTGCACTATTAGGGTTGTCTTCTCTGCGGACAATGCGAATGCGTCCAGTGATATCTAAATCTTTTACGTCTTCTAGGTGTAATCCTAATAGTTCTCCTCTTCTTACTCCTGTTGAACGCAACAGCATGATAATTAATCTGTCTCGATAAGTTGTACAGGCGTTGGCTAAGGTGGCAATTTCTTCGTCTAGTAGACATCCACTAAATTGTTTCGGTTCTTTTATTTTGATGCGTTTGCTTTTTTGTGGATTGTTTTTGGCAATGCCTTTGAGAAAGCCTCCTCTTCTTCCCCAATGATGTGCTAGTTTTGTGAAGTGTTTTTCTTCTATTCTGCCTTCAATTGTGTGATAGGTATAGAATTCTTGGATGGCGGTGACTGCTTGATTGACGGTGCGAGGACTTCTTTTGGCAACTATTTCTCTGACTTTTTCTGAGATGGCTTCTACTTGACTACCTAGCAAGTACCAATTCACAAAATCGGCTAATTCATTTAACCCAATTTCAGACCAATTGAGAGATTTGGATTCTAGCCAGCGCCAAAAGTCTACTAGTCGATAGGCGTATGTACTTATTGTGTTAGGTGCTAATTGTCGTTTTCTACAGTAGTTCAAAAACCTTTGGATTGCCTCTATCGGTAAGCAGGTTTTTTGGTCGAAGACACAGCTAAATCTTTCTTCTGTGTCAGGGGATATCGCCCATTCTACTTTGACCATTTTCTCCGTTGTGGAAATTAATTTGTTTCTACCCTAACGCAAAAATTAGGTCTGTTGTTGTTGTTTTTTCTATGTTGTGGAGGTGGTTGTTGTTGTCTATATAAAGTGGATGTCATCTTGGATACCATAGAGGAGGCAAGGGCAATATTTCTGTGGGGCAATTGTCGCTGTTTGATTTGTCGGGGTTTGAGAATCGTTGAATTTTCTTGGGGGAAATCTTAATAGAGAGCGATCGCAACTTCTGTTATTAGTTTTTAGTACATAAGTTTCGATCCGATAATACCAATAAATACGGCAAGACCTAGCAATCTGCGAAAATAATTAACGCCTTGAAATAATTCCATCCATGCCCAAGTAAACAACGAACCATCTGCCAGTAGGACTAATACTGTATTAATTTTGCCATTGGTAAAAAATAGAGCTAATAAACTAGCTACTATCCAAACAATAAGCGGTAGGTTTGGCATCTGAGCTAAAACAATTTTGCCATTGCTGTCACGGAAGGTTTTATCAACTAATGTATTTTCCATCATTTTTAATTGCAGTTATTTAATATGGTAGCAAACCGAGATCCTTGTAAAAACTTGCTGTTCGGGTCTGGAAACTGTTGCTGTGTCTAGGTTTTAGCCGATTTGTACTATTCTCCCGTTTTGGCAGTGTGGTAACTGAAAAGCTTTATTGGTAATACTTTTAGGCTATCTTGCCCCTGGTGACAGCAACGCTAGACTCGGTTAATTTATGAGAAAACCACTACTAAATTTTCTTGAGGGAAAATAATCAGACTGGGGAAAACCGGGATTGAGAACACCGTGCAGAATTTTCTTGAGGGAAATTTTTATAGCACGATTGGGCGATCGCAAAGCCCCCCACAGAAATTGTCCCCATCAAAGCCAAATAAATTTTCTTGAGGGAAAAGGGCAAACTACAATATTACTTATGAGAATATAACTAACTAGAACGCTTATTCGGATAAGTAAATGAATGAATCCCCGGAAATTGGTGAAATAACTGTTGTCAATTCCCTGGCTTTGACTGCACCCACCCCCCTAACTGAACACCCCGCTGCTGTCTATCTTTCTTCTCTATCCCCCGGTTCTCGTTCCGCGATGAGGCAATCTTTAAATGCGATCGCCAAAATCCTCACCAGTAATGAATGTGATGCCCTCACATTAAATTGGGCTGAACTGCGTTATAAACATACGGCTCTATTACGGTGTATACTAATGGAAAGATATGCACCAGCCACAGCTAATAAAATGCTGAGTGCGTTAAGGAGAGTCTTGAAAGAAGCATTACGTTTGGAACTAATGGATGCTAGAGATTTTGCTAGGGCTGTAGACATCCCGAATATTAAGCTGTCTAAGGAATTGAAGGGGCGTTTTTTATCTGAAGCTGAAATTAACGCCCTGATGCAAACTTGTTTTGATGACCCTACTCCCATCGGTTATAGGGATGCGGCGCTGATAGCAATTTTGCGGGGTGCGGGGTTACGCCGGGGGGAATCAGTAAATTTAATGTTGAGTGACTTCCATTCTGGCAGTGTTAAAGTCCGCAGTGGTAAGGGTGGTAAAGACCGCACTGTTTATTTACCAGATGGGGTGTTGCCAATTATCGAAGACTGGTTAGAAATTAGAGGGCGGGAATCTGGAGCTTTAATCTGCCACATTAATAAATCTGGGGCGGTGACTTTACGACAACTGACACCTCAAGCAGTGCTGTTTATTCTGGAAAAACGGGGTGTAGAAGCTGGGGTAACAAACTTTTCTGCCCATGATTTTCGCAGGACTTTTATCTCTGAGTTGTTAGATTCCACTGATATTGTTACCGTCCAAAAATTAGCCGGTCATGCTTCACCTGAACTCACTTCTAGATATGACCGTCGGGGTGAGGAAGTTCAACAACGGGCTGTACAGGCAATTAGTGTTCCTCGACGCAGACGGAAGTAATGGCAGTTGCTAATTCAGAACTGACGATTATTGTTGTTTCAACCAAACTTCTAAATCTGCTAATGTTGCAAAATTAAATAAAACATTTCTCATGTCTTCTAATTTTTGCAGGGGTAATACCTGGATTTCTGTTATTAGTGATGAATTAACCTCACCAAAGCGATAATTTAGAAAACTGGTAATCCATTTGACAGCTTCTTTTTTTTCACCTTTTTGTAAAATATCCTGATAAATGACTGACTCTTGCATAATATCCTCCCGTAAAAATTGGCGAATAACATCTTTTTCAAATTTCAAGCCCGCTAAAATCTCTGTACACCCTGCTATATTTTGTCTTTCTTCCCTGTTAGGAATATTAGCAATTTTTTCAGCAACTTGCCCTAATAATATAGATGGTGAATTGGTGCGGGTTAGTGGTGCAAGCGGTAATAATGCCGGATTGTTGAGAAATAATGTTGAATCTTGCTCCCACATCCTGATTACACGATAGCGATGTCTGGTTGTTTCATCTCTAAATTCCTCTGTAAAAACTACTTCGTTATCAGTTTCTTGTAAAAATATTAACACCTGAATGACAGGACATTTATATTGACGTTTTAACCTGACAGAATAATCTAACATTCGGAAATCTAAAGGTGTTCTAGACTTCGGTAAAGTCTGAAATTCTATATGCAGAATCTGGTTATCTGTTTGCAAAAAACTCACAAAATCAGCGCGAATTGGTTCTAATGTTAGTTCAGTTTTGAGAACTTCTACTTGTTGTGGTTCTCTGGCTAACAACCACCGGACAAATTCGGAGGGATACTGTTCTGATAAATACTTACAAGCGTTATCGTAGCTCAATTTAGTAATTAGTTAAAATGAATTTTATTACTATTCATTATACACTTTATTAACGGAATTTTGAATCAAAGTTTAGTAATTTTTATGACAGTAATTATCATGTTTGTTAGTGAAAAATTAGCTTTCTACTGCTTAACCGGATAATACAACCCATCACTAACCTGAAATTTCCAGCCTAAACTACTGGGATCTCGATTCCTGGACCAACTGATAAATTCCTGCTCACTCTTGGTTTCTCGTTCTGTAATTAAACTCTGCTGTGTTACCCCCAATCGTTGCGCTAAGTTCTCAGGAGCAAAAGATTTGATTTCTACTGGTTGCTGTTGATACTGATATCCTGAATACCTTTGTCTGGAGTTACCACCACTGTATTTACCAGAAGCTATTGCTTTGCTTTTTCAATTTTTTCTAACTGTTTACCAAGCACTTCCAGTTTAGTTGCCACCTGTTGATCTTGTTGGCAAAGGTGCGTTTCCAGTTCTCCCAGTTTCTCCTCTACCTGCTGTAATTCGCTGGTTGTTTCTAGTTTTACACTGCTATCGAACTGGGCTATCAATTCCTGTAATCCTTGCAATAACGCCGTTGTATGACCATCGCGGTGGATTTTTGCTAGTTGCCGTACTACCGGGATTAGTACATTAGGCACGCGAATCATTTCACTGGGTGGGGTCTTGTTATTCATGGCGATATCAGGTGTGATATCAATTGTAAGCTAAATTTTCTCTCAAGAATTATTCAACCTCTGCCACAGATACCAGCAAGCAACAGTGCGCTAAGGTTGCAATTGTCAACAAGTTGTTCTCCGGTTTTTTGTTAGGTAGTTCAGTTAAAGCGTAGACATTACGAATCGCAGAACGAATACCCAAATCATCAGCAGGTAAAACAGTTTTCTGACCCCACAGTTAATGAAACGTGGGGTTGTTATTTCTAAGACTCTGGTTTATTTTCCAACCATTGTTCTAAATCAGTGATAGAGGAGAAATCCAAGAGCGCTTCACCAAGTAATTCTAACTGCTCAATTGTCAATGTCCGAATTGTCTCAATGAATGATGATTCAATTTCACCAATTCGCCGATTTAGTTGGCGGAGAATTAGTTGTTGTTCTCCTTTTAATTCACCGCGTTCCATTGCTAATTCTTCTGTTGGACTAATGAAAGGCATTTGATTTTCCTCCTCTAAATGTTTAATTTTAGCCACTAATCCTCGTTGCAATTCTTTGGGTAATGACATCATTTTATCAATGATTTTAAAGAGTTTAACAATTTGTTCTTTTGTTAAGCCTCGCTCGTAAAGTCCCCTAATTAATGTCCATTTCCATTGTTCCCGTTCTGATAAATTCCCCGTGGTGGCTTTGGTTTTTAAATGTGCCATTACTATGATAGCAAAGGGATTGTCACTCGATTCTAATTCCTGCCAACGGGATTCATAGTCTAGCAGTTTAGCAATGGGAAACTTCAGACTTAATTCACAATCTAACATTGCTTGATGATAACTGTTAGGTCGCCAAGTGGAACTTGTGTCTCCTAAAATCGCCAAACCCACCACAAATTTATGATAAAGGTCAAAGGCTCGGTAATTATAAATGTACATCCGTTCTTCAAAGTCAACATCATATTGACTCTGAATTTCAATATGAATTAAAATCCATACTTGTGTTTTATCCAATAACCAAACTTTGTACAGTTTATCGGCAATCCGTTTTTCAGTTGCTGACGACGCTGTAATTTGTTGTAGTTCTTTATCAAGTGATTCCGGTGGTTTTGTCCAATCAATTGCTTTATAAGCTACAGGAAAGAAGAAGGATAAGAAACTATCAAAATATTCGGTTAAGGCTTCTTTCCAGGATTCATCGTAATTCGCGGTGATTTCATTTTTGTTCATAAAATGCTATACTAATAATTGTTATTACAACTTCGGTTTCTCTACTTTGATTTGTTGATATCTACCTAATATTCTAGCCTAAAATAGTTACTTTTTTATCAATACTCTATGTTTTACATAAAGTAAAAACCTATTTTTAAATACGGAGAAGTTTTAATTGATTTAGATCCTAAAACGGCAATGTTTACGAAAATTGATTCAGTTACCATTATTAATAATGTTACCTTGTTGGTATTTTACACAGAAGCCCATTGTTGGCAGTTCCGGTTAATTACTGCTGGTGGTGAGGTGTTTGGTGAACGCAAGCTTTACTACACCCCAGAAGCCGCAGAAAAAGCGGGGCGGGAATGGATTTATCAAGGGCATTGATTTTTTATTAGGGGAGGTGGGGAAGTGGAGAAGTGGGGTGAACAGAGTGATAGCGAACGCGAGTGCGTCCCGGAGGGAACTAGCGCTCCGCAGGAATCGCCAATTACAACTTAGAGCATCCAGTAGCGATCGCCTCTGTAGTACCGAATTTAATTGAGATTGAGTGTTTGTAATTCTTGAAGAATTGCATTATTGTCTAAGTTGTAACTTCAGAGGATGGCTTTGGCTTTTTCTCAAAAGTCTGGATATTAGGTTCTAACAGCACAAAACCGTTATTAGTTGCCTCTCCCATTTTCCCAGCAATAGCACCGACCCACTGAGGATAATTGGCTTGTGCATCAGTCAATTTCTTCCAAACTTTAGGTTTAACCGTGACGCTAATTATCCTTCCATCGCAGTCAATCTCAAATTGTTGCCAACCATTTTCTACAGTTTTAACTTCTGGCAGTTCGTTGATTTTGATAGTTAGTTCTAATTTTCCTTCAATCATAAATACATCCTCTATAAATTAGCTGAATTAATTAATCCACACTTTTTACAAAAAAAGGGAATAGGGAATAGGGAACAGGGAACAAATAAAAAACTGTGATGGAATTATCTCAATCATTTGATTTCAACTTATTCGCTAATTTTTTATCTAATGTTACTAACTCAATTTGATGATACTTAGCTGTAGCCGCAATAATAGAATCTGGTAATTTTGTTTTATGGGTATATCTAAAATTAATAGTTTCGTCCTCAATTTCTGATGTAATTGCTAAATAGGTCATCTGATTTAATAAAGATTTAATCGCTTCTTTTTCCATAGAACTTATAGAAGGAAAACTCAGTAACTCCATCCAAGTTATAGCACTATAAGCACATTCATTAACTTTAATCAGCTTATCTTTTAGCAGATTTAAAATTATTAAATCACGTTGAAACAACCCAATTAAAATATTTGTATCTAACAGATACTTAAGTCCATTCATCACGTAATACTTTTTGTAACTCTAAGGGGTCTTGATTTTTAAATACAGGAAACTCAGGTAAATCATTAACTATGTTTACCAATAATTGAGATGATTGTTTTTGTCGTTCTACTAATAACATTTTTTTGATAACTTCTTGGACAACCATTTCCATATTAGGCAACTCTAAAAGTTGTTTTCCTAACTCATCAGGTAACTCTATCACAACTTGCATAAGTTTTATTCTCCAAAATGATAGCTCAATTCCCAATTCTTTACAGAATAAACTGATTTTAACATCAGTTACTTTACTTTGTTGCTAATCATGATCTTGATTATACTGTAATCGAGAACATTTAAAATCTTGTCTAAGAGGATGTTTGAAAAGTGGTATTCCGTAATTTTCATCACATTGCTACCCCCCTTAGTCCCCCCTTGTAAAGGGGGGAAACAATAAAAATCCAGTTCCCTCCCCTTTACAAGGGGAGGGTTAGGGTGGGGTAAAAAATATTTGATACATCAACCATAACTTTTCAAACACCCTCTAACCTGTGTTTCCAACTTCAATAACCCCACCCCTCCCATCTTTCACCATAGCTATCTCTACTATTGCTCCAATAAACGCTCCTAGAATATCCGGTGCTAATTCCCTGGTAATCCTGCTAAATGCCTGATAACCAATAGCTTTAGCCACTTCTAGCAATTCCTGGACAACTTCTGGAGGCGGGCTATCTTTGATTAGAGGTAAATAGTCATTGACTAAGAATTTTTCATCGTCTGACAGGTCAGAAAAATTATTACTACCCCTATATAGAGCTTCTATTAGGACTAGTAATATTTTTTTGAGGGCATTGAACCCACCAAATTTACTAGCTATTTTAGAAATATAGGGCTGTGATAATTTGCTTATTTTAGCAACGGCTTTTTGTGTACATTTAATTCCTGTGTCTATACATTGCTTAAACGCTTCTAATAGATAATATCTGCTTACCTGTTCTCTATCACCTGCTGTTGGTGTAATCTCAAAAGCAGTGGTTTTGGTTAAGGTTGCACCGGGGTAATAATCCAGTAGGTAACTTAAATCGTCATCACTGGTGAGATAAATTGTTAGTGCTTCATCAGGGCGGCGGTTTGCTCGGAGTCTGCCTCCCATCTGAATAATCTCTGCTTTCACTAAATGCTCTATATATTCCTGAAATTGTGGATTATCTTTACTGGTGTTGTAATCCCATGTGAAAGTTGCGTATTTAGCCGCTACAGCCCCTATATCCTGATAAGGTGAACCGATCGCAAATAAAGCATCGTGATTCATGTATTTATTAGTACCACGATTATCCTTAAACCAGTAACCTTCACCATCTTGTTTATGCTTGAGGTGGTCAATGACTCCCAAATTTTGATGTTTAGATGTTAAGTCTATTTTTAGAGCATCTAATTGTTTAACTTTTGATTTACTTCTGTCTTTACCACATAATCCTAAATCAGTAATTTGTACCACTTTTAGATTTGAGTAGTTAGGTAATTTTTCACAGATGACTAAGATCTCACTGGCATCTATTCCTAATTCAAAGGCTACTGTTTTCCGGGTAGCTGTGGCATCCAGTAAAAATACATTTTGAAATTTACTTAGTACCTCTAATTGTCTGGTGTTTTTTGTGGTAATGATTAACTTATGATGTTTAATCCTCAATGCCCCAGGACTAATATTAGCAATGATTTCTAATAATGGTGTTAACCAATTCACTATTAGGTTATCTAATAATTCATGGGATTCTTGACTTGCTTCTTTACCGAATGTATAACGAATATATTTCAAGGTTTTGCGGCTTATTCCCTTTCTTTCACTTGTGTCAATTCCATCTAAAGATACGCTATCAGCAGATTGAAAGATACCTTCTAAATCAGGTGATAGCACTTTTAAAGCCTCAATGATATTGGGGATAATTTTATGATCAATGTCTCCAAATATAGACCTTACTTGATTATGATTATAACCATAGTAATTTTCTTTATGCTTGGAAGATAAATATTGCTCCAATGGTGAGATAAAATCTTTGATTTGTTCCCAAACTTCAGGTAAATGTCTAGCAATTTCTCCTAAAGTCTTTTGGTAGTCTGTTAATGATAATTCTGTAGTTTCCACTAGATTAATTTGACGACTAGATTCATCTACAAAAGCTATGGATTTTTCTGGTATTTCTGATGGTAATGAATCAATATGGCATCTGATTCTATCTTTCATCAGTGCCTCACGCCGATCTCTCCTAAAACTTGCACCAGCTATTTTATCTAATATATCACCTTCAAAATCTACACCTTGACAATTGGCTTTGAATTTACAAGTATGACAAATGGGATTTAATGATGATTCACTATTTGATTCTTGATGATAGCCTTTAGATGCTAATTTATGAAATAAAGGTGTTTTGTGACAATTCCCGGAAATATTGGCTTCTTGATTTTGAGGCCAGTTAATGGTGG
>NZ_LJOU01000111.1:0-17243 GCF_001672085.1 Anabaena sp. AL93
GTCAGAATCAGGATAACCAGGATTAAAGGATTGACAGGATGGTAATTTATAGATGGTTTGTTTGGTGATGAAAGTTGTATTTGTCAGAATCAGGATACCCAGGATTAAAGGATTTTCAGGATGGTAATTTATAGATGGTTTGTTTGGTGATGAAAATTGCATTTGTCAGAATCAGGATACCCAGGATTAAAGGATTTTCAGGATGGTAATTTATAGATGGTTTGTTTGGTGATGAAAGTTGTATTTGTCAGAATCAGGATACCCAGGATTAAAGGATTTTCAGGATGGTAATTTATAGATGGTTTGTTTGGTGATGAAAATTGCATTTGTCAGAATCAGGATACCCAGGATTAAAGGATTTTCAGGATGGTAATTTATAGATGGTTTGTTTGGTGATGAAAATTGCATTTGTCAGAATCAGGATAACCAGGATTAAAGGATTTTCAGGATGGTAATTTATAGATGGTTTGTTTGGTGATGAAAATTGCATTTGTCAGAATCAGGATAACCAGGATTAAAGGATTGACAGGATGGTAATTTATAGATGGTTTGTTTGGTGATGAAAATTGCATTTGTCAGAATCAGGATACCCAGGATTAAAGGATTGACAGGATGGTAATTTATAGATGGTTTGTTAGTGATGAAAGTTGTATTTGTCAGAATCAGGATAACCAGGATTAAAGGATTGACAGGATGGTAATTTATAGATGGTTTGTTAGTGATGAAAGTTGTATTTGTCAGAATCAGGATAACCAGGATTAAAGGATTGACAGGATGGTAATTTATAGATGGTTTGTTAGTGATGAAAGTTGTATTTGTCAGAATCAGGATAACCAGGATTAAAGGATTGACAGGATGGTAATTTATAGATGGTTTAAATTATTCAAAAACAATCATTCAGAAACATCCTGAAAAAAACCAACTCCCCACCAAAAATCATTCAATAATATCCTCTACATCCTCAAATCCTGGAAATCCTGATTCAGACAAAAAAAATCATCAACTCCCCACCAAAAATCATCCAACAACATCCTCTACATCCTCAAATCCTGGAAATCCTGATTCAGACAAAAAAAATCATCAACTCCCCACCAAAAATCATTCAATAATATCCTCTACATCCTCAAATCCTGGAAATCCTGATTCAGACAAAAAAAATCACCAACTCCCTACCAAAAATCATCTAATAACATCCTGTAAATCTTACAATCTTGGTTATCCTGATTCTGAATATTACAGAATAAGATATGATCACATTGGGTAAATAATCAAAATAATCTGTTGTTATTAGTATTGATACAGGGGAGTTTTTTGAATCTGCTTCTGCCATCGTGCAACGGAAGTTAGATAGATATTTTGATCGTTTAAAAATCAATCCTTGTAATCATCCTAATATAAAAATTTATAGATGGTTTAAATTATTCAAAAACAATCATTCAAAAACATCCTAAAAAAACCAACTCCCCACCAAAAATCATCCAACAACATCCTGTACATCCTCAAATCCTGGACATCCTGATTCAGACAAAAAAATCATCAACTCCCCACCAAAAATCATTCAATAATATCCTCTACATCCTCAAATCCTGGAAATCCTGATTCAGACAAAAAAAATCACCAACTCCCTACCAAAAATCATCTAATAACATCCTGTAAATCTTACAATCTTGGTTATCCTGATTCTGAATATTACAGAATAAGATATGATCACATTGGGTAAATAATCAAAATAATCTATTGTTATTAGTATTGATGCAGGGGAGTTTTTTGAATCTGCTTCTGCCATCTTACAACGGAAGTTAGATAGATATTTTGATCGTTTAAAAATCAATCCTTGTAATCATCCTAATATAAAAATTTATAGATGGTTTAAATTATTCAAAAACAATCATTCAAAAACATCCTAAAAAAACCAACTCCTTACCAAAAATCATCCAACAACATCCTGAAAATCCTCAAATCCTGGACATCCTGATTTAAGTAGGTGAACACAATAAAACCAAACTGTGTAAAGAAATGTAAAATCGCCTAAACCCTCTTCACTCTTGCCTCTTGCCTCTTGCCTTTTGCCTTGCCATAACGACAATTTTCAACGCCAACCTACTTAGACAGTCTAATATATATGGGCGCACAGATTTCCACTATATTTAAACGATAACTGAAACTCAAAAACTTGTCAAGAGTATTTTCAATAATTTTACCGTCTTTTCTCATCCAATCTCCTCAGTAAAAATATTTAATATTACTAAATAAGATACCCATCTAAAAAACTCAAGAAAGAGTTAGTTTTAAATTAAAATTTAAAGATTAAAAATTTAAACTTAAAATTTATGATTTCCCTGACAATGCTAACCCAGCAGTTTCGGAACTTTTGGCAACCTAGAAAGGGACTAGCCATAGCAGAAGCTTCTATAATTGGGATAGTAGCCGCTTTATCTGCGGTCTTACTCAAACAAGGTTCAGGGTGGTTGGGAACATGGCGAGTGCATACAACTCACATTTTCCCAGCCTGGATATCTCTACCATTTATTGGCCTAAGTTTGGGGTTTCTTTCCGGTTGGTTAGTGCAGCGATTAGCACCAGAAGCGGCTGGTAGTGGCATTCCCCAAGTCAAAGCTGCTTTGGCGAATGTGCCAATTAAACTATCATGGAGAGTAGCTTTTGTCAAGTTAATCTCAGCAATTATCGCCTTGGGTTCAGGATTAACCTTGGGTAGACAGGGACCGACAGTTCAAGTTGGTGCGGGGTTAGCGGCGGGTATGAGTCGCTTAGTTCCCACTTCTCCAGATCATCGCCGCCAAATGATTGCCGCGGGGGCGGGGGCTGGTTTAGCAGCGGCTTTTAATGCGCCTCTAGCCGGGGTCTTATTTATTATTGAAGAATTATTACAAGATTTATCAGGTTTAACTTTAGGAACGGCAATTATCGCTTCTTTTATTGGTGGCGTGATTTCCCGTTGGTTAGGTGGTGGGAGTTTTCAACTAGACTTAAAACTGATTAATCACTCTAGCAGTTTTTCCCTATTAGAAATTCCGACTTTATTAATTTTAGGAATTTTAGCGGGTTTATTAGCAGCTTTATTTAATCAGGGATTAATTTTTAGTATTCAAGCTTATCGCCGTTTACATATTAGTTTACCTTTGCGGGTAGCAATAGCTGGTTTGGCTTCGGGTTTAATTATGTCTTTGCTACCAGAAACTTTTCGGGATAATACAGGTTTGCGGGAGTTTATGATTGCCAGTGAACCAAATATTCCTTTAGCGGGAATTGCCTTTATTGCCCAATTTATCTTAACATTAATTGCTTTTGGTTCGGGCGCACCTGGGGGATTATTTGCACCCAGTTTAATTTTAGGTTCTTGTTTAGGACATATTATTGGCGTATGTGAATTGCAAGTATTTGGATTTGGTTCACCGACTACCTACGCATTAGCCGGAATGGGGGGATTTTTTAGCGCGGTTTCTAAAGTTCCCATTACTGCAATTGTGATTGTTTTTGAAATGACGACAGACTTTAATTTAGTCTTACCTTTAATGGTGGTATCTGTGGTATCTTATCTGGTAGCGGAGAAGGTTGTTCCTGGTTCACTCTATGACAAACTTTTAAAATTAAATGGAGTTGTTATTCAAAAAAATAGTCCGACCCAAGGGATATTAACTCAGTTAACTGCTAAGGATGTGATGCAGTGCTTGGTGGAAACTTTGGAAGCAGAAATGACGGGAGATGAAGTGATTAAGGCTTTTTCTCGTTCCCATCATCGCGGTTTTCCTGTAGTAGAAAATAATAAATTAGTCGGCTTAGTTTCCCAAACTGATTTACAGAAGATTCGGAATCATCTTTTGCCCCATGAAACTCTTTTAAAAGAAATTATGACACCTAAGCCGGTGACGGTGACACCAGCAGATAGATTAAGTCATGTTCTCTATTTATTAGATAGATATCAAATTAGTCGTTTACCTGTGGTAGATGGTAAAAAATTAATTGGGATTATTACTCGCGCTGATATTATTCGTGCTGAAGCAGATCATTTGAATGGCGAAAATGGGGTGACAGGTCCCCAAGCAGAACCTTCTTATTTAGTTTACCAAACTCGATCGCCTAGTATTGGGAGAGGGAGATTATTAGTTACCATTGCTAACCCGGAAACCGCCCCCGTATTACTAGAAATGGCTGCCGCTATTGCCCGCGATCGCCATTATGAAATAGAATGTTTACAAATCATCTTAGTATCCCGTCACATTTCCCCAGCGGAAACCCCAGTCAACACCGCAAAAAGTCGCCGCTTACTCCGACAAGCCGAAAGTTTAGCCAAAAAACTGCACATTCCCATTCATACCCAAATTCGGGTCGCCCATGATGTTGCCCAAGCAATTTTAGAAACAACTAAGGAACGATACATAGATCTAATTTTCATGGGTTGGAAGGGAAATACATCTACCCCCGGCAGGATTTTTGGCAATGTTGTAGATACGGTAATTCGTCAAGCAAATTGTGATGTTGTTTTAGTAAAATTAGGCAATAATTGCCATTCATATCAACAATTTAAACGATGGTTAGTCCCTATGGCTGGGGGACCAAATGCACCCATAGCCATCAAATTATTACCGGCTTTAGTCACTTTGAAAAATGAGATAGAAATTCGCTTAACCCAAGTAGTTAAACCTGGGGAAACAGCACCTGATATGACAGTTTTAGAAGCATCTACCCGGCAATTAATGCGTCACCGTAATTTACAAGGCAATGTTGTTGCTGCATCTTTACAAGCTGAATCTGTCACCACTGGAGTAATTGAGTTGGTGAAAACTGAAGGTTTCGATGTTGTAGTCTTGGGTGCTTCCCGTGAGGGACTATTACAACAAGCCATTCAAGGAAACATCCCCGAAGCGATCGCCTCTGGTGTTGATATTACGGTAATTTTAGTCAGCAGCGCAATGTCTTAACTATGATTTATGTGATTTTAATGAGTTATTGACCATCTTTGTTCTGACAAAAAATATGCATCAAATTACATCATAAAAATCATAAAAACCATAAAAATCATAGTTTAGACACCATTATCGAGAAGCAAGCTGTGGATCTGCCCAAATGCTACCTCTTTCACCGAAAGTTACTGCCTGATCCCCTTCTGCTGAAATATCTACAGTTCTACCATCATTAGTCACTTGCAATAAAGGCCAATTTTCCTCCCCTAATTCACCAGCACGGAATAACACATTATTAGGTTGCTTTTTACTCCAACCTAACAAAATAGCTATTTTTTCGTGATCATCTTCGGATTGCACAGGACTAACTACATTGAGATGATTTTGTTGACGATTCCAAATTACAGCCTGATCTGTGGCATCTGCGGTATTAAAAATAGCCACAAATTTACGGGCTAAAAAGCGATCGCCTTTTTCAGACCAACTCACAGGCACTAATACACCCATATTTCCATCACGATCCGTTTCTACTGACAAACTAGCCTGTCTCTTTAACAGCGGATCAATTACCAAGCTAGTTGATGTCATCACCCGTAACCGCTTGGTTTGTCTATCTTCCACAAACAACACACTATTAACTCGGCTATTGTGCATTTCCGGTTTTACTTGCATTTGCACCCGACTATAAATCGCATACCTGCCATCAGGAGAAACTACAGGAATACTCCGATAGTAGCGGACACCAGAACCACCTTTCCCCCCAACCGCTTCTTGAGTAGCCAAAATCCATTGCCAAGGGATGGGGTGGGGACTACCTATAGGATCAGTTTGTGCCGTCTCTGACTCATTTTGCTGTTCACTAACAGGGATTTCTCCAGTTTTAGGTATAACTGTTGATGTTGCCAATTCCTTAGATACAGCATTCTCACTGACTGGAGAATTTAAATCAGCTTCTGCTTTTGCGTCTTGTGATTTTTGAATTAAATTAACTTGATTAACCGATGTTGGGTTTGGAAATTGTGCCACATTAACTGATGTTACAGTTTCACTAACAACATTATTCCCCACTTGATAACTTTCTCTTTCTACCCCTGAAGTCACGCCATCTTTCGGTAATGAATGTATCCCTTCACCAACGGATATTTTTCCTGTTTGAGAGTTAACTTGAGCAA
Organism: Anabaena sp. AL93; assembly: GCF_001672085.1. Taxonomy (NCBI): domain Bacteria; kingdom Bacillati; phylum Cyanobacteriota; class Cyanophyceae; order Nostocales; family Nostocaceae; genus Anabaena; species Anabaena sp. AL93. The sequence continues at coordinate 6,095 of NZ_LJOU01000111.1, forward strand.
ATTGTAAATTTAACTGCTTAGTAGCAGAATTTTCTGTCAATTTTGGATGAGATTTGCTAATTCCCGAACTCACAATTGCTGCTTCTAATTGTTTCGCTAAGGTAGCATTAATAGATATTCCCACGAAAGGTGAAATTATAATAACTATGGCAATGTACTTGAGAAATGGTTGAACACGGAACCATCCTGACACCAAAAGGGGTTTAAGCATGATGAGACTCTCTAGGGGGCAGTTGCTAAGTGCGGGCAGTATTTATACGGAAATGGAAAAAAGCTATGACTATATGTATATCAACAAACCAAAAGCTTTTACGAGATAATTTAGAGACTTCCAAGAAATAAATTATCCCAAGAAACGAACCACAGAGGCACAGAGTACACAGAGAGAGAATTTTTGCATCAGTTTTGGGACATTTTTTTATTTGGAAGTCTCTTATTCAAATGTTGCATTGCTTTACAAAAGTTTTATTATCACCATTTACCCCCTCATAATCTTTACATAATATACAATCATGACGGGATAGAAGTTAACAGTAAATTACATCTGTTAATAAATACCATCATTATTGTCAGTTCAAGCAACATCCATATTTAATACCAGTAGAATACAGGTATGTTTATCAGGAGTGTAAATTCAAGCATTCAGCCGTCAGCACTTGATTAAGAATCGAATTGATCAGCATTCTGAATGTTAATTTACTGATGTCAGTCTCCCCCATTCAAAACCCCTAAAATCCGGTTTTGGCTGAACACCTACGTAGCCAAAATCTAGAGATGATATTAAAACTTGTCTTAGAGGTTGTTTTAAGTAGTGAGACAGAATTAATTACACAATTTTATTGCGTAAGCGTTGCGTGGCGTTAGCCATATGGAACGAAGTGAAATCAAGCAATTCCAAGGGTTGTGATTGCTTCCCTTCGCTCGCAATGACTGTAAATATTTTTTCCAATTACTTAAAAGTCTAAATTCATACTAACTGAGGCGAATATAATTCGTCAAAAAGTTTTCAAACATCCTTTTAAATCAAGTAATTTCCCAATAATATGCTTTGCTTCTGGCTGGATATAATAGCGCAGGACTTACCCGATCAGAACCTATATATTGGCAAATTCAGATTAACTGATGCACGATCAATAGTAAACAAAAACATTAAATTCATACACCAGAACAACAAACTGTAATTTACACTCGTAACCGCTGCGATTAAGCAAACACAGTCTACTTTGAACTTGGGCAATTATCGAATAATTTTGATTTAGTAGAGAAATGACCAACTCTAAAACACAGCCAGACGCACAAAATCCGTCAACAGTAGATGCAAATAATGATAGGCTTCCGAACCGAAAGCATCGCCGAACTAACTACCTGGACTATTGATAGTTTATCAAAGCTGTTTTTACTCAACTAATAGTAAACACTATACCATCAAACCATGAAAATTTATTTCCCATAATCAAAAATGCTCAACATAATTTTATTAATATTGAGATGCCGCAGTTGTCAGTGATGAGGAAGACACTTACCATTGATTAATGATTCATGACTTGTAATTAATAATTAATAACTAATGAAAGTAGTATTTTTTGGCACTCCAGATTTTGCAATTCCCACTTTAAAAAAACTCTTGGAAAGCAGTGATTTTCAGGTACTTGCTGTAATTACTCAACCAGATAAACGCCGAGAACGTGGGAATAAACTGACACCTTCCCCCGTGAAAACCTTAGCTACAGATCATCATATTCCAGTATGGCAACCGGAAAGACTCAAAAAAGATGTTGAAACCTTAACACGACTCAAGCAGATGGAAGCAGATGTGTTTGTAGTCATTGCTTATGGACAAATTTTGTCTAAGAAAATATTAGATATGCCAAAGCTAGGTTGTGTCAACGTACATGGATCAATTCTCCCTCAATATCGCGGGGCTGCACCAATTCAGTGGAGTATCTACAATGGTGAAAAAGAAACCGGGATTACAACTATGCTTATGGATAAGGGCATGGATACAGGTGATATGCTCCTCAAAGCAACTACACCAATTAATTTACTAGATAATGCTCAGATTTTAGCGGAAAAGTTAGCGATCGCTGGTGCAGATTTACTCATAGAAACCCTATATAAACTAGAACGTCAGGAAATTACACCAACTCCTCAAGATCATGCCACAGCCACTTACGCATCTTTGATTCAAAAACCAGACTATGACTTAGACTGGGCAAAAAGTGCCATCCAATTACACAATCAAATTCGCGGCTTTTATCCTAACTGTATTGCCAGCTTCCGCAATCAACCATTGAAAATCATTGCTACTGTTCCCATAGAGTCAGCGTACATTCAAGAATTACCAGAGCAGTTACAGGAAAAAATTAACAAAATACCTAACTTATCAACTATATCAGGTCAACCTGGAGAAGTAGTAAATATTACTAAAGGACTAGGAGCAATTGTCCAAACAGGGGCAGGTTTATTACTGCTGCGGGAAGTGCAATTAACAGGTAAACGTCCCCAATCAGGATGGGATTTTGTCAATGGGACTCGATTAACTGTTGGTGAGGTAATTGGTAATGGGTAATTGGTAATGGGTAATTGGTAATGGGTAATTGGTAATTGGTGATTGGTGATTGGGTAACATCGTCTCTCCATCTGTTTCCTGTTCCCTGTTCCCTGTTCCCTAATTTTCATAGAACCGACAGGATTTACATGGTCCTTCTGGGTTAACAGCACAACGGATAATTTCTGAAAGAGCATTATAATGACAAGTAGCATCACCGATAACCCAACGTCCCTCTACTAAACTTTTTTCTTCCGGTCTTTGGGCTTTTTGGACATAAATAGCGATATTGTGTAAACTATAGCGTCCTCCTCTAAGCTGATATCTATGGCAACGCTCTAAAACTGCGTAGGTTTTACCTTCAAAATCAAGATAGTTTCCCGGTTGGGGTGTCCAATCAAGTTGTAACTTACCAAGAGACTGACGCGGATGTGTCAAAATTACCTCAGTGGGTAAAGAATTTAGCTCCATGATCAGTTTATGTGATGTGATTTACATACATATAGAGTATCGCAATATTTTGGCGATATTTTTGCTTCGTTCCCCATTTTTGTAGCAACGTTTGATGAAACGTCTTTACAGGATTATAAAGTCATTTAAAAGTTAATATTCCATTACAACTTAACCAGGGCTGATCAATCTATAGAGTATAGATCACAGGTATGATAGATGACCTCCAGAAAACGACTGTTAATTTACACATCTTTACAAATTGCCATGTTTGACAGGGAGTAAGTTGGGTAAACACTAAATGGCGATGTTGCTGATTACAGCTATATAACAGCAATTTTGGGGGATAAATTAGTTAAGGTGTCTATTACATTGTTTAAAGTTATGTAGCCTTTTGCTTACAAGCTATCAAGCCCTGGGGTAAACTATGCCTTGATTATGATTATTTCACCTCAGAAGAACACCCGAAAGGAGCAGTTTTTTCAATGTCTCATACCGTAAAAATCTACGACACCTGCATTGGCTGTACACAATGCGTCCGCGCTTGTCCTACTGACGTACTAGAAATGGTTCCTTGGGATGGCTGTAAGGCTGCTCAAGTGGCTGCTTCTCCCCGCACTGAAGACTGTGTAGGTTGTAAGCGTTGTGAAACTGCTTGCCCCACCGACTTTTTGAGTATTCGCGTTTATTTAGGCGCTGAAACAACTCGCAGCATGGGCTTGGCTTACTAAGAATTTCATTTCTAAATTCTTGGTCTTTTAGCGCTGAGGAGTGAGAGCGGGAGAAACATTTAGATTCTTTCCTCATTCCTCAGCATTTTTGTTGTCCGTTGTCCGTTGTTCGTTGTCAGTTGTCCGTTGTCCATTGTCCGTTGTCCATTGTCCGTTGTTATATCTATTTGTTTCCTGTTTCCTATTCCTAATAACCAATGACCAATGACCAATGACCAATAACCAATTTGCTAAAGTGGCTTATTCATTCCAGCAACTATACTTAAAATTTAATTATCCTAAAACCGGAGTGGTTTAAGCAATGTGTGGAATAGTTGGATATATAGGCACTCAGGCAGCGACAGATATTTTACTGGCTGGATTAGAGAAATTAGAATATAGAGGTTACGATTCGGCAGGAATTGCCACTATTTTGGAAGGTGACGTGCATTGTGTGCGGGCTAAGGGTAAATTACTCAATTTGCGTTCTAAACTGGAACAAATCGAAAATCCTGCCCAAATAGGGATTGGTCACACGCGCTGGGCAACTCATGGTAAACCGGAAGAGTACAATGCCCATCCTCATTTAGATACGGCACTGCGGATAGCTGTGGTACAAAATGGGATTATTGAGAATTATCGAGAGTTGCGGGAACACCTGAAGGCACTAGGACATGAATTTCGCTCAGAAACAGATACAGAGGTAATTCCTCATTTGATTGCTGAGTGTTTAAAGCATACTCCTGAAAATCCTAATTCCCCTTCGGTGTTTTTAGACGCGGTGCGAGAAGCTGTAAGTAAATTAGAGGGGGCTTATGCTGTTGCGGCTATTTCTGCTGATTACCCTGATGAGTTGATTGTAGTTCGTCAACAAGCGCCTTTAGTGATTGGGTTTGGACAGGGTGAGTTTTTCTGTGCTTCCGATACGCCGGCGATTGTTCCTTATACCCGCGCTGTGTTGTCCCTAGAGAACGGCGAAATTGCCCGGTTGACTCCTTTAGGAGTGGAAGTCTATAACTTTGCGGGAAATCGTTTGAAAAAGCATCCTCGGACTCTGAACTGGAATCCCATTATGGTGGAAAAACAGGGATTCAAACATTTTATGCTCAAGGAAATCTATGAGCAACCGGGGGTGGTGCGGGATTGTTTAGAGGCTTATTTCTCAACAGTGGAGAATGGAGAAATTACTGCGGAATCACCGGTGAAATTGGATTTACCAGCGGAATTCTACGCAGATTTAGAACAAATTCAAATTGTTGCCTGTGGTACAAGTTGGCACGCGGCATTGGTGGGTAAATATTTATTAGAACAGTTGGCAGGAATTCCAACTCAGGTACAATATGCTTCAGAGTTTCGATACGCGCCTTCACCTTTAACTGCTAATACTCTGACTGTTGGGGTGACACAATCTGGGGAAACTGCTGATACATTGGCGGCTTTGGCGATGGAAAAAGAACGCCGACAGGGGAAAGAATCTAAGTATCAAGCGCGACTTTTGGGGATTACTAATCGCCCAGAAAGTAGTTTAGGGAATATGGTGGCGAATATTATCAATACTCATGGGGGAATTGAAATTGGTGTAGCGGCGACGAAAACTTTCATAGCGCAATTGATGGCGTTTTATGCTTTGGCGCTAGATTTGGCTTATCGTCGTCAGGAGATTAGTGATTCGAGATTTGAGGAAATTCTCACTGGTTTACGGCAGTTACCAGGGGAAATTGAAGCGATTTTGGAAACTCAAGAACGTTATATTGAACATTTGGTACATGATTTTTCAGAAACAAAAGATTTTATCTTTATTGGGAGAGGAATTAATTTTCCGATTGCGTTAGAAGGGGCTTTAAAATTAAAGGAAATTAGCTATATTCACGCCGAAGGTTATCCAGCGGGAGAAATGAAACATGGACCAATTGCGTTGTTAGATGCAAAAGTTCCAGTGGTGGCGATCGCTGTTCCTGGTAATGTATATGAAAAGGTAATTTCTAATGCCCAAGAAGCAAAAGCCAGAGATTCCCGTTTAATTGGTGTAACTTCTGTAAAAGATGGAGAAGCGGCGGAAATCTTTAATGATTTAATTCCGGTTTCGGAGGTTGAGGAAATTCTTTCGCCAATTCTCACAGTAATTCCATTACAGTTGTTAGCTTATCACATTGCGGCGCGGCGTGGTTTGGATGTGGATCAGCCGAGAAATTTGGCGAAGTCGGTGACTGTGGAATAAATTTTAACATCTGGTATCCTTTAGGCAAACCACGTTGTAGAGACATTTCCTGAAAAATCTCTACATCAGCATTAAACCATCCTGTAATTGATGAGATATGTAAGGGTAAAGCAAGAGCTTCATTGGTGTCAAATTAAGCTCAAATCCCTACCACATCTCGTTCCTAGTCTCTGACTAGGAATGCAGTTGATGAGGCTCTGCCTCTAATATTATTGAAGGCAGAGCCTTCTAGAGTTCATTCCCAGTCAGAGACTGGGAATGAGATGACTTGAGTTCTTTGCGGGATAGAGGTTTTACGTTAAGTTGACACCAATGTTACCCCTACGATATATCGAAGTCAAGGTAATTCATGTTGATTTAATATCAAGACTTACGCAAAATATTCCTCAAACCCTCATTTCTCCGTGTTCTCTGTGTTCTCTGTGGTTCGTTATTCCGTGACTCGTGCATAAGTCCTAAATATCACTAAAATTAATAACATTGACAGGTTGGCTACCACTTTTTTGTTAATTTGTCAATAGGAAATTTTTGCGATCGCTCAAATTAGATCATTTCTGAGCAAATTCATGGCTAAAATTGTTGAGGGAATAGTTATTAATTTTGTAAAGTTTTGTATTAGCCTGGGAAATTAATTTCTGAACCTACTGTCAATAAAGAGTTTGAGACTAACATCTTCTGAAAGATCTAAAATTGACAATAATAACCCAATTATGAAATTCTCTAAGATTATAGCAAATCGCTGAAAGTATAGCAACCTCGTTGATAAATAGAAAAGATTCTCAATTAATTATTAAGGAAATATAAAGGCAAATTGCTAAAAGTTATAAATATCAAAAGTATTATTGATTTTTTATAATTTAAACTTATCATATAGCCATTATGAATAATATATCTGATAAATAGCATCTAGGATAAAACTAAGAGCATATTATTGGATTATAATTCTGAGATAGCGAAGCGCTGCTACAAGCAGTTCGCTCTTTCGGTACACAAACCCTAAATCTATCCAGATTAGCAGCTTTCACAATTGAAGATGGTATCATATATTCTCGGTTTGCTTGATTACGCGCGAGGAAATACAGCGATTTGAGATCAAACGCGGTACAAAGATGGTAAATTTTAAAGATGTGAAAAAAAGAAAATAATTGAAATATATGGCAGCAGCATATTCACCACCTTCATAATCTGAGTTAGTAGATTCTGACCATGAAAAATTCAGAAAGTAGGGGCGCAGGGTCTGCGCCCAGAAACGATTCATCAATAACAGCATGAAATTTATTTACCCCAACCCATAATGGCTATTAAGAATGGTTGCTTTATTTGCGCCATGCTGTAGTAGAAAATTTTTGAACTTGTTTATATAGGAATCCGGTTTGATTCCTGATAGCGTTCACGTAGTGTGCCGTTCGCGGTAGCGTGCCGGAGGCATCAGGCATAGCGTGGCGTTAGCCATATTTTCCGTTGATTTAGGGAACAGGGAAGAAGGATTTCAGTATGTACCGAGTTCTGTATGGCTACGCCACGCAAGCTATCAAAAATCAAATAGGAGTCCTATAGGATAAATCTAATGATATAATTCTGCCATACTTGACGATAAGTGTGGAAGATGCTTGAATATCATTTAAGGAAAAAATTTTGACTACGTGAGTCGCTTTTATCTAGTTTGGTTGTCTGTAAATTTCCTTAACGGTTTTATATAAACAATAACACTAGATAAAAGGCGGAAAAATTCAAATTTTTATACTCATAATAAGTCAAGATGAATATTTAACAAAAATTGACACCATGTCCAATCAGAAGGGTTACATCATACCTAGTTTGCATTCCATAGAGGCTGAACAGCCTTCTAAAATTAGTGATATTTTGTGTCGTAAACTAACTACTTTGTCTGTGATCACTGAGTTTTTTCCTCCAGACTATGCGGCGACAGGACAGTTGATTGAAGAGCTAGTCAAACAGTTGGAGAAACAAGGAATTAAGATTAGAGTATTCACTGGACAACCAGGATATGCTTTTACTACCGCTCAAGCCCCAGCCTTAGAACAATTAGGCAATGTTCGCGTTCAAAGATCCCGATCTACTCAGGTATGGTCTAATAGGATTCGCGGAAAAGCTGTTAATGGTGTTTTATTTACATTGCGGGTTTTTTTGCATATTATCAGAAATGCTGGTAAAAATGATGTATTTTTATTAACTTCAGCACCTCCTTTTTTATCAATAGCCGGATACTTAACTCATTTATTTTTAAAATTCCCCTATGTATGTTTAATATATGATTTGTATCCAGATATTGCGATCGCTTTAGGAGTAGTTTCTCATAAGCACTGGTTAGCCAAGTTTTGGTGGGCAATCAATCGCCAGATTTGGCAAAAATCAACAGGAATTATTGTCCTGAGTCCTGCTATGAAGGAGAGAGTCCTAGCAATCTGTCCAGAAGTGGCTGATAAGGTCTCTGTAATTCATAGTTGGGGAGATCCTGAGTTAATTGTCCCGATTGCCAAAGAAAAAAATTGGTTTGCTAAACAACATAACTTGGATAGCATATTTACAATTCTTTATTCTGGTAATATGGGTAGGTGTCATGATACAGACACCATTTTGGCAACTGCTAAACAATTGCAAAATGAAGAAATTCAGTTTGTTTGTATTGGTGGTGGACCCAAACGGGAAAGTTTTATTCAAGATGTCAAGCGGTTAGGATTAAAAAACTTTCTTTTTCTCCCCTATCAAGAAAAAAGTGTGCTACCGTGTTCCCTGACAGCTTGTGATTTATCATTAGTTAGCGTAGAATTAGGTCTCGAAAGTTTAGTTGCACCTAGCAAACTCTATCCAGCCTTAGCTGCGGGAAGACCCATAGCAGCTATTTGCCCAAAAGATTCCTACCTGCGACAGCTAATAACAGATGGTCAGTTTGGTATCAGCATTGACAATGGAGATAGTGATAGTTTATCTAAATTTATTCTTAACTTAAAGAGCGATCGCCAACTTGCAGAAAAAATGGGTAATGCCTCCCGCGAATATTTGCAGTCAAACTTTACGCCAGAAATCATCGCTAAACAATACATCAATGTCCTAGAAAAATCTATAACTTGAAACGTCACTCCAGCCTAATCAGCATCAGTGTGTGAACAAATTCATTCAGAGGAAGAAGCAACAGGGAACAGAAAAAACTCATGTTTAAAAACATGAGATTGAAATAATGACACTGTTTTTTTCGGGCTACGCATCTTTTAAAAACATCTTTTTCTTGACTGAGCTTTAAACTGGTGCAAATGAGTGTTTCTTATCTGTTCCCTGTTCCCAGTTAAGAGTTCCCTTTTTTTGTAACTTTTGTTTCTTATCTGTTACTTGTTAAGAGTTCCCTTTTTTTGTAAATTTCAGACAACTCAGTTAACAAAATTTAATACCTCAGACAACGTTGAATCAGGAGTTGGGCTTTGATGGTCTTTTTGATCTAAGTCCCTCCCTTACAACCTTCTTACGATCTATTGTTTAGTTGGTGATCAGGAGGCCTAAGTGCAGAAAAGGTGTGAGCGAAATCGGAAACGTTCCCAACGGAGAGCCATTTATTGTCCCATACATAGTTGTTACATAGATAGTGTTAGCCAAAAACACAGACTATTTACCGAACAAGCCGGACAACTACAAGAACGCGGTATAGCCCGACGAGAAGCAATGATGTTAGTAGCAGCTAAAACTACAGTTTCTTTACAGGGTGAGTGGTTAGAGGCTTTTTGGTGCGAAGAGTGCCAAGAAACAAAATGGTATCATGTGCGTAAGCATGAATCCAAGTATGAGATATCTCTTGCCCCAGCCGAACTTTGGCAACAAGCAACAGGTGTCATTCATCCCCATCGCAATCCTTCTGTGGGAGAATTTACCTATAGGCAATCCCGAATGCTTGGGGGTAACAGTGTTAAAGACTTTTGGATAATGAACTGACATGAAAAAAGCTCTCATTTGTGGAGTATCTGGACAAGACGGATCTTATTTAGCACAATTGCTGCTCAATCGAGGCTATACAGTTTGTGGAACATCCAGAGATGCCCAAATATCACCTTTCCAGAACTTAGTTCACTTGGGTATTAAAGATCAAGTAAAGCTGGAGTCAATGTCCTTAACTGACTTCCGCAGCGTCTTACAGGTACTCACAAAAATCCAACCAGATGAAGTCTATAATTTAGCAGGACAAACTTCCGTAGGTTTATCTTTTGGACAACCTGTAGAAACTTTAGAAAGTATCGCTACAGGGACACTAAATTTATTAGAAGCCATTCGCTTTTTAGGCGCAACCATTAAAGTTTACAATGCAGGTTCGAGTGAATGCTTTGGTGATACTGGCAATGTAGCAGCAGAAGAAAATACTGCATTTCGCCCCAGAAGTCCTTATGCTGTAGCTAAATCTGCTGCTTTTTGGGAAGTAGCTAACTACCGAGAAGCTTACGGTTTATTTGCCTGTTCAGGAATATTATTTAATCATGAATCTCCCCTGCGTCCAGAAAGATTTGTCACTCAAAAAATTATTGCTACTGCCTGTCGGATTGCCCAAGGTAGTCAAGAAAAATTATATTTAGGTAATATGTCAATTCAGCGGGACTGGGGTTGGGCGCAGGAATATGTGGAAGCCATGTATTTAATGTTGCAGCAAGATCAACCTGATGATTATGTAATTGCAACGGGAGAAAGCACTTCCTTAGAAGATTTTGTCGCAGCAGCATTTACATCTGTAAATTTAGAGTGGCGTGATCATGTGGTGGTTGATAGTAGCCTATTCAGACCTACAGATTTGGCGATCGGTAAAGGTAATCCCCGCAAAGCCAAAATCCAATTAGGATGGGAAGCTAAATATAAGATGGCAGATGTGGTGCAAATGATGGTAAATACAAAGCCAACCAAGCAATTCAAATAGCAAAACAAGAATCCCAAAGGGCTGAACAAGAATCTCAAAGGGCTGAACAAGCTAATAGGGAGTTGTATGAATTAAAGCAAAAAATGCGATCGCTTGGTATTTCTCTTGACTAAGCCTTGATCAATAGACATCGCCAAAAAAGAAGCCTTCACTCTATAAAATAAAATAAGAAAATCAGATCCCCGACTTCTGAGAGAAGTCGGGGATCTTAAACTCTAGTAGTTCGTCAAATTTATTTTGACGGGTAATGATCGGAAAAAACTTCTGTTCTTCCCTCCACTACCTCCCCTACCTCCCCTACCCCCTACCTCCCC
>NZ_LJOU01000112.1:0-17035 GCF_001672085.1 Anabaena sp. AL93
ATGGAAATTCTTAAAAATGCACCTCAAGTTAGACAGACTTATGACAAAGAATGAGAATGGAATTAGAATTCAGATAATGTGCTGTTTAATCGCTTATTTGATATTGCAACTAATAGAAATACCGCAAGAATTTGGCAAAACTTTATTAGATAAACTCCGTTATCTTCAGTCCTATATGTGTCAGGAAATAAGTTATGTTCATTGGTTTAGAAAACTTATTTGGATAAGATGAAAAATAGCACTTATAGGCTAAGTTTATTTCAATATGTAAAGTTTTATTACGCTATTCAACATTTCTGCTGTGCGTGGTGTCGCTTGTTGGTGGATGACTGGTAATTATACAGGCTGCGATAAAGGCTTTACGGCTGACTATGTGCAAAAGGTAGTCCGCTTGTACAAGCAAGAAATTTCCAAACCAACAACCACAACATATCCAGCACAGAAACATATCAATTGATATAATTTAAAATTAAGGATTTTCAACAGAGTCCCAACATTTATGATCACGCCAAACTGCATTTTTCGCCTCACACTTTTCCTGTTCTTTAGTACCAGTAATTGAGGTAGGGCGAATAATGTTTAAGTTGGATGTAACATAAGAAATCATGAACGAACCGGTAGAGAAACCACAATAGATTAAAGTTCCAAAAAAAAACGTAACACTGACAAATTTAATAGCAGGTATTACAGAAAAACTACGTTTTTTGCCATAGATTTGATAGCGCATATATTTCCTCAAGGTGGTGTTTATGGCAGATAACACCCTGGGAATCAATATGAACTTGTCAAATTATTTATAACAATATATCGTGGATATTTCTGTTAGCTAATAGACAAAGCTAAGTATGGTTTGCTGAATATGGACTGTTTATAGGGATTTTTAGGTAAATGAACTACATCTTTTTTATCTCACGCAGAGACGCAGAGGCGCAAAGGAAGAGAGAAACAAGAGTGTGGTTTAGATCCCACTATTAACATTGTAATTTGAATTGCTGGCAAATTATTAGTTTTCCGAAAATTGAATAGTAATTAAAAATGCTTAATTACTCAGATTTTTTCCAACATTTTGGTCTATCAAGATAATCAGGTAAAATGGTCTTTTCATCGCCAATCGCCTCTTTAATCTGCTCTAATGTTAAATTTTTCGCTCCCATAAGGATTGCCTCTCTAAGGTCTGTATTTTTCAGGATAGCTGTTTCAAAGTCTGTATTTTTCAGGTTAGCTTTTAGGAGGGAAGCATCTTCCAGGTCAGCCTCTAGAAATTGTGCATTTTGTAGGTTTGCATGGTTAAGGTTTGCTTGTTGTAGTTTGGCTTCTGTTAAGTGTGCATCTTGTAGGTTTGCGTGATCAAGGTGTGCCATTTCTAAGTTGGCTTCACTGAAGTCTGCCCCTTGCAATTTGGCTTCTTGAAGGAAGACCCTTTGTAATTTAGCCTGTGCAAGAATTGCTCCTTTTAGGTTGGCTTTCCGAACATCTGCATCTTGCAAGTTAGATTGCTCGAAGTTTGCCCCTTCCAGGTTCGCTTCAGGAGAAAGAATTGCCCCCCTGATATCAATATTACTTAAATCAAGCCTCTGAGTTCCCTGATATTTCTCACAATTACGTCGTCCTATAACGGTAAGGGCTGCTTGAATATCTGTCCGAAGTTTTGGTATTTCCTCCTTCTCTCCTTCCTCTTCTTTCTTCAAAGGTGCATTTTCTCGTACAAAAGCTGTCAGGACTTCCATAACTGTCCAATGATATTTTTTCGGCGCATCTTTAGCAATTTGTTCTAGGGCATAAATTCCGCCTAATTTTACTTCAGTCTTTTCATTACCAAGCAATTCAATGGCTTTAGAAAACCGTTCTGTAATTTGTTTATCTTCTGCTGCTTGTGCATTTTTGTATACAGATTTAGCATTTTCATTAGCAGCGTTAGCACTTCTTGACGCTTGGTAAGCATTAAAAAAAACGGCAATTCCAGCAACAATTGTTCCAGTAGTTTGGGCGGCTGGAATACCATACTGTAATCTTTCATGTATTGTTAAACCATTAGGATTTAAAAATGCAAAATCTGAAAAAGAAAATATCAAGACAATAGAAATTAAGACAATAAAAAAGATAATCCCTAGAATTATCAATAAACTCTTGAAACCTTTTGTATTATTCTCAGACATAAAATAAATTGTTCTCCTCACGTTTTAACAACAAACATAGGTGTAAAGTAAAACAAAATTTATTGTAGGTTGGGTTGAGAAACGAAACCCAACACCCCTTGCTGTCCCACCGCTAATGTTGGGTTTCACTTCGTTCTACCCAACCTACAAAAATTAAATTCTTTACCATAAAGGCAATGCTAGAACTGATAAACATAATTCATCTTCTCTTAACAACAAGCATAGGTGTACAAAATCTTAGAAAAATCTAACCGTTTAAGTGCAGAAGGCTGAATGAAAAAGTTACCAACTCCATCATCTCCCCACATAATTGAATGTTCATCATCAGAGTTCATTTGCAATAGCAGAAAATCATAACCTTCTTCCTCCTGCAAATCTTCACGATCATCATTTTGCACGAATGCGGGATATCCTCCTAAACAATGTCCTCCTAATGATTCTTCATATTTTTCTTCATACTCATTAATAAAATCATCTACCAGTTCTTCTAAAGAGTTTTCCATTGCTTTGGTCAGATTACTTTGTTGAAAGATGGGAAAATGGCTTTTGACTAAGTTTCTAAACCGATAATCTGATGCACTCATAGGAGTTGATTTAATAGCGAAATTCAAAGCTAAACAGTCTATTAATGGTAAACCTATTCCTGGAGGTAAAAAATCAAAATTATTTAGGAGATTATCAATGTTTAAATCTGGTTCGGGAAAGTAAATAACTCGAAAAGTTGTTTGTTTTAATTGCGGATATTCTTCAATTCCATAGGCTGTTTCACCTGATGCTTCAATATAAAACTGAAGTATGCCTTTTTCTGGTAAATCTTCTAATTTAGGAGTTTCTGAAAAGTTGATTTGTGCTAAAAGATGGAGAGGAGTACCATCTGGTGCTTCAGGATAGGTCGTATTTTTAGGCAGGTAAGGTAAACCACCAAATTTACTTTGCCATAAGGTAGTTTCTGTTGTTAAATAGGGGGTAATTTCTATAGAAGGTTTGATAATTGCATTGGCAAATTCATCTACTTGATTTTTTAGTTCTAAGAACATCCCATACAATTCATCTGGAGTAAAATCTTTGTTATTTTCATCTACTGGAACAGATTCTACATCATACCAACCGTGTGTGAGTAATTCTTGAATACTTTCGTTAAAAAAGGCTTCTGCTTCGGCTTCAGAAGAGAATTTATGTAGTTCTTGATAATGGGTAACGTTGTAGCCGTCGAGGTGAATTGACGTTCTCAGTGAACTTAATCTAAATATTTTATTGGATTTCATGATAATTAACCTTAGATGTGATCAGGAATAATAGAAATATAACCAAAAAAAATTCGTAATTGATAATTCTTAAAACTACAAATTACGAATTATCATAGCGGTTATCACTAGGATGCAATATAGTCGAGGGCGCAGACCCTGCGCCCCTACAGGCTTTACGATTTGCTGACTATATCTCATTCAAGTGCATACCGCTATATCAATTAAGCTGTAACTTTAGCTAATGCCTTTTCTACAGCTTTTAATGCTTGCTTGATTTCTGCATCTGTGACAATGAGAGGGGGAACAAACCGCACGACTTTGGGACCGGCGGGAACAAGTAATAAACCTTCTGCCATAGCAGCTTTGACGATTTCAGGGGCTGTTAAAGGAATATCGGCTTTGATTTCCATGCCGTTGATTAAACCCCAACCGCGCACTTCTGAGATATGCTGAGGATATTGACGAGCGATCGCTCTTAATCCTTCTCGTAAATGTGCGCCCTGTTCTCTGACATTCTCTAAAATATTCTCTTTTTCCAAAGTCTCACACACACTCAGCGCCACACCACAAACAAAGGGATTACCGCCAAATGTACTTGCGTGTTCTCCTGGTTGGAAAATATCGCAGAATTTCTTACTCATCATCGCACCGATGGGAATACCACCGCCCAAACCTTTCGCACTGGTGAAAATATCTGGTTCTACTCCCAAATGTTCATAACCCCATAATTTGCCACTGCGTCCCATTCCAACCTGTACTTCATCAAAAATCAACAAAATACCGGTTTCGTCGCAAATCTCCCGTAACCGCTTAAAGTAGGCAATATCCCCAGGACGAACGCCACCTTCTCCCTGTAATGGTTCAATTAAAATTGCCCCTACCCGATAATTACCTTCATCTAATTCAGTAACAGCGGCTTCCACTGCTCTAATATCGTTGTAATTTACATAGTGGAAACCAGGAACTAAAGGATCAAAATGCTTTTGATACTTTGGTTGTCCAGTGGCAGTCACGGTGGCTAAAGTCCGTCCGTGAAAACTGGCATGAGCAGTTAAAATGATCGGGTGGGCAATTTCTAGGACAGTGTGGGCATATTTCCGCGCTAGTTTAATGGCTGCTTCGTTGGCTTCAGCACCAGAATTGCAGAAAAATACTCTATCCGCACAGGAATGATTAACAATCCATTTCGCTAATTCACCCTGTTCAGGAATATAGTACAAATTAGAAACATGATGCAATTTCTGGATTTGTCTAGTTACAGCCTCTACCATTGCTGGATGGGCGTGTCCTAGAGTACAAGTGGCAATACCCGCGACAAAATCCAGGTATTCGTTGCCCTGACTATCCCAAACACGGCAACCAGCACCCCGTTCCAAAGCCAAAGGAAAGCGACTGTACGTAGACATAACAGCCGTATCAAAGCTATCAACATCAAAAGGTGTAGATGGCATAATACCTGACTCCGGGGGGTTCATGGCTTGTTCAATTAGAGTTTGGACGCTCACTACCGCTACTCCTGAAAAGCTTTTATCGTAATACTTTACTAGGTTCTGGGAAATATGAACAAAATTTTTGATGATTTTAAGAGAAGTCACCGAGTCAGGAGTCACCGAGTCAGAAAGAAAGAAGAAAGCCTATTCCCTATTCCCTATTCCTTGACTTGAAAGATTCTATATTCTGAATCTTGATATTAGAAGTTTTTCAATTCTAAATTCTAAATTCTAAATTCTAAATTCTAAATTGCCTGTGTATTCTACCCTTGAACAAAAATATCAGCGTATTCAAAAGGAGTTAATGGCTGGGGCGCTTGCTTTAGCTGGTATTTTCCTAATCGGGACTCTATGGTATTCCCTGGTTGAGGGTTGGAGATGGGAAGATGCGGCTTATATGACTGTGATTACTTTGGCAACTGTCGGTTATGGAGAAACTCATCCATTGGGTAGTCGTGGGCGGTTGTTTACCATTGCCTTGATTTTAATGGGTGTGGTCAATCTTGGTTATATTGTCAATAGATTTACAGCCGCAGTCATTGAAGGTTATTTTCTAGAAGGAATTCGACTCCGACAACAAAGGCGTTTAATGGAATCATTATCAGGACATTATATTATCTGTGGATTTAGTCGCACTGGGCGACAAATTGCTAAGGAATTTCAGGCTGAAGCTGTTTCTTTTGTAGTGATTGATTCGGAACTAGAATCTGTCCAAAAAGCCCAGGAAATTGGTTACATTGTTTTTCAAGGTGATGCGACGTTAGATGATACTTTGTTAAAAGTTGGCATTACTAAAGCAATTTGTATTGTGGCGGCTTTACCTTCAGATGCGGAAAATTTATATACTGTTTTATCAGCAAAAACTCTGAATCCAGACATTCGAGCGATCGCTCGCGCTAGTACGGAAGAAGCGGTACAAAAGTTACAACGTGGTGGCGCAGATGCCGTAATTTCACCGTATATCACTGGCGGCAAACGCATGGCAGCAGCAGCCCTCAGACCGCAAATTTTAGACTTTGTAGATGGGATGCTTTCTGGTACAGACCGTCAGTTATATATGGAAGAATTTTTACTAGATTCCGGTAGGTGTCCCTTCGTTGGTCAAAGTTTACAAAGAGCGAAATTGCGATCGCAATCAGGCGCATTAGTTCTGGCAATTCGTCGTCTTGATGGTAAACTCATTGGTGGTCCAACTGGAGATACTGTTTTAATGTCAGGAGATACTTTAATTTGTATGGGTACGGCTGAACAATTGCGGGATTTAAATCAAATTCTTGGTCCAATTAATTCTATTCCCCTTAAACGTCCGAAAAATAGCTAAAAGCAGACTTATTTTGCAAGTTAGAAGATGGTAGAATTACTGTAGCTTTTTTGTATAACTTGTAAAATCATGAAACTAGCTTTAGTAGCGGCCACTATTTTTACCCTGACTTTAGGATTTTACACCCCAAAAGTCACCGCAGCACCTATAAAAACACCTAAGACCTTTAAAGAATGGTGTCAACAAAAAGCCAGTTTACCTCAAGAGACGAGACGAACGGTAGAAGCATTATTAAAAGTTGCTAAAACCCGAAATTGTAGTCAAGCTAATCAAACGCTGACTAAATTGACTACTCTTGACCTTGAGGGAAATCAAATCAGCGATATCAAACCTTTGTCTAATCTGACTAAATTGACTTCTCTTGACCTTTCGGTAAATCAAATCAGCGATATCAAACCTTTGTCTAATCTGACTAAATTGACTTCTCTTTACCTTGGGGAAAATCAAATCAGCGATATCAAACCTTTGTCTAATCTGACTAATTTGACTGCTCTTTCCCTTTTGTTTAATCAAATCAGCGATATCAAACCTTTGTCTAATCTGACTAAATTGACTACTCTTAAACTTTCGGGAAATAAAATCAGCGATATCAAACCTTTGTCTAATCTGACTAAATTGACTACTCTTAAACTTTGGAAAAATAAAATCAGCGATATCAAACCTTTGTCTAATCTGACTAATTTGACTGCTCTTTCCCTTTGGGAAAATAAAATCAGCGATATCAAACCTTTGTCTAATCTGACTAAATTGACTGAAGTTGACCTTAGGAAAAATCAAATCAGCGATATCAAACCTTTGTCTAATCTGACTAATTTGACTTATCTTGACCTTTCGGGAAATCAAATCAGCGATATCAAACCTTTGTCTAATCTCACTAATTTGACTTTTCTTGACCTTGCGAAAAATCCACTTACCTCTAAACAATGTCCCCTGAAACCAGAGTCTATTTGTAAATTTTAGTCCGGTTATATTTTGGTGCGCTATGGACTTACTAACGCACCCTCAAAATACTCAATTTCCCTGAATATTACCAGACTAAAAATGTCAAATTGGACAAAAATCCTATTCTACTAAATCATGTTTGATCGCAAATCTAACAATTCAGCACGACAACATGATAAAATTACTGTAACTTCTTATCACTAAAATCATGAAACTAAGTCTAGTAGCAACCACCATTTTTACCCTGACTTTAGGATTTTATACCCCAAAAGTCACCGCAGCACCTATAAAAACACCTAAGACCTTTAAAGAATGGTGTCAACAAAAAGCCAGTTTACCTCAAGAGACGAAACGAACGGTAGAAGCATTATTAAAAGTTGCTAAAACCCAAAATTGTAGTCAAGCTAATCAAACGCTGACTAAATTGACTTCTCTTGAGCTTTGGGGAAATAAAATCAGCGATATCAAACCTTTGTCTAATCTGACTAAATTGACTTCTCTTTCCCTTGGGGGAAATAAAATCAGCGATATCAAACCTTTGTCTAATCTGACTAATTTGACTACTCTTAAGCTTGGTTCAAATAAAATCAGCGATATCAAACCTTTGTCTAATCTGACTAATTTGACTACTCTTTACCTTTGGATAAATAAAATCAGCGATATCAAACCTTTGTCTAATCTGACTAATTTGACTACTCTTTACCTTGGGGGAAATCAAATCAGCGATATCAAACCTTTGTCTAATCTGACTAATTTGACTTTTCTTGACCTTAGGGAAAATAAAATCAGCGATATCAAACCTTTGTCTAATCTGACTAATTTGACTGAAGTTGACCTTTCGGTAAATAAAATCAGCGATATCAAACCTTTGTCTAATCTGACTAATTTGACTGCTCTTTACCTTGGGGGAAATCAAATCAGCGATATCAAACCTTTGTCTAATCTGACTAATTTGACTTATCTTGACCTTAGGGAAAATAAAATCAGCGATATCAAACCTTTGTCTAATCTGACTAAATTGACTTCTCTTTACCTTTCGGGAAATCAAATCAGCGATACCGCACCTTTCTCTAACCTCACTAATTTGACTAAACTTGACCTTTCGGGAAATCAAATCAGCGATATCAAACCTTTGTCTAATCTGACTAAATTGACTGAAGTTGACCTTGCGAAAAATCCACTTACCTCTAAACAATGTCCCCTGAAACCAGAGTCTATTTGTAAATTTTAGTCCGGTTATATTTTGGTGCGTTATGGACTTACTAACGCACCCTCAAAATACTCAATTTCCCTGAATATTACCAGACTAAAAATGTCAAATTGGACAAAAATCCTATTCTACTAAATCATGTTTTATCGCAAATCTAACCAATTCAGCACGATTACTAGTTTCTGTTTTTCTCAATAAACTACTCACATATTTCTCCACCGTACGCGGACTTAAATGTAAATGATTACCAATTTCCACATTAGAAAAACCATGGGTTAAAAGGTCTAAAACTTGCTTTTCTCTGACAGTTAGCGGTGTCAATACTTGAGATTTTTGAGCCTGATTAGATACAGAAATATGACCATTTTCTGCTTTTGTATATTTTAAATTACGGTTGTTATCCTGGTAAATAAAACGACGTTCTGACTGGATAATTTGCGATCGCTCTAACAAATTACGTATAGCAGCGGCTATCTCTTCCAATTCAAATGGCTTAGACAAATACATATCACAGCCAGACTGATATCCCAAAATTCGTTCTTGAGTTTTCGTTCTTTCTGTCAACAAAATCACAGGTAATAATCGAAACGCCGATAATTGACGAACACGACGCACCAACTCATAACCATTCATCTGTGGCATCATAATATCTGTCACCATCAAATCAGGATGACGCTTTTCAATCATAGCCAAAGCGTCTACACCATTATCAACAGCTATAACATTATACCCGGACAGATCAAGATAATCACTAATAGATAGGCGTGTACCTAAATCGTCATCTGCGACAAGAATAGTCAAGGGCATGGATAGTACACCCCTATAATCTTTTGGTCGAGCAATTTACTGTAATCACAAATATTAATAGACACAAGCAAGAATACTAATTCTATCTCTAATACTATGACAAGATTACTTACTCATGATGACATCATCAATGATTTCTAAAGAAAATATTAAATTTTCACAAATTGTTCATGAAACTTTACGTAATCTCCAAAAAAAAGAGATGATTTTTGACCAATCACCTCTTCCCCAGTCCCTTTGGATTACAATTAAAGAAAAAGCCAGTCTAAAGAAATTTTTGGGCGTATTTATTAAAACTTAAGAAGATTTTTGATGAGTGATAAACAGAGTGAAGGTTACAAAGTTATTTGTGATAATCGGCAAGCACGGTTTTTATATGAAATCATAGAAACCTATGAAGCGGGTATTCAATTGACAGGAACTGAAGTCAAGTCAATTCGTGCCGGTAAAGCCAATTTACAAGATGGTTATGCGTTGCTTCGTGACGGTGAAGCATGGTTAATCAACGTGCATATTTCTCCTTATGCCTCTAGTGGTGCATACTTTAATCACGAACCCAGACGAACCCGCAAATTATTACTTCATAAACAAGAACTGCGTAAACTTATTGGGAGGGTACAACAGGAAGGTTTAACCCTAGTCCCCTTAAAAATGTATCTGAAACGGGGTTGGGTAAAAATAGTTATTGCCCTGGGTAAAGGTAAAAAACTCCACGACAAACGCGAAAGCCTCAAACGTCGTGATGATCAACGGGATATGCAAAGGGCAATGAAGAGGTACTAGGAGGCAGAGGGCAGGGGAAATTCCCACAACCGCCTCCGAATGAATTCGGAGTCTTATAGCAAAAGTCGTCTGAAGACGACTGTTAAAGGCTTTGAGTCCACTTCAGTGGACTTGAACTATTAGACTGGGAATTCATTCCCAGGCGGGTTAGGAAACTCTTTTCTAAGCGTGATTATGATTATTGCGGGTTAAAGGTTGCCAATAGCTGGCAACTAAAGCCACCATAAACCACCAGAGGGTATTAACTTCAGGGCGATAGAAGACCGTATCAAATAGACCCTGAGCAAGTATACCTAGCATACTAGCGATCGCCCCAATTAACCATAAGCCCTCGATATTTTTAGTTTCTCGTAATCGTCGCAGTTGCAAAAATCCTGTATTGAAGGTGACGACTATTAACCATAAGAAACAGGTAAAACCCAAAAAGCCAGTTTCCACAATCGTTTCTAGAAACACAGAATAGGCACTTAAAGCCGTAAACCGAGGACGTTGATAGAGAGGATAAACCTTATTAAAAGAACCATGTCCAGGTCCTATACCAATTATCGGGCGATCGCGGATCATTTGAAACACAGATTCCCAGACATTTTTGCGAAAATTATTACTACTGTCTTGGCGGTCAGCAAATATACTAACAACTCGCACTCGGAAAGGTTCGACAAATAACATCCCTACTACCAATAACCCCACCACACTTCCTAACAGAATTGGTAAAGACCAACTCCGCCAAAATGGGGGCATACTTATACTCCACCAATAAATCAGCAAGACTGCCACAGTAAACAATCCCACCAACAAAGCAATCCAACCACCGCGACTAAAGGTAAGAATTAAAGTCGCAGCATTGACAAGAAACATCGTTAATGCTAATGATTTCCTGATCCAACCTGGCCAAGCCACAATAGCTACCAAACTTAAAACCACAGCCGGCAAAAGATATCCAGCCAATAAATTGGGATTACCTAAATAACTGTAAACCCTAGTAGTCTTAGCCAAAGGAGATTCCGGGTCAACCCAAGTAGCTAAAGCCTTCGCACCAAAAAACCATTGTCGCAACCCATAGACGCTGACAATCAGGGATATATGCAAATAGAGAGTAATCAACCAAGACCGAAATCGGGGGACGCGCAGCACCCTCGCACAGAGGGCAAACAGTAACAAATAAAGAGTTAATGTTTGTAAATCACCCAAAGCCGCTTTTTTCACCGGTGATAAAGCCGTTGATATGGCAGCAATACTCCAATACAGCAACACCAGCAGGTGAATAGGAGTAACCGAAGCCGCATTGGCTGATGTATTATCATCCGATAAAGTCAACAGCAGCCAAAAGCCAACACAAGCCACCAACAATAAACCGATTAAAGTAGTAGAAACAAAAGGTGCAAGACCATAAATGAGGCTAAGTAAGCCAACAGCAATAATATCTCCCCACTGCATTAAAATACTACTTTGTCGCCAAGGCAGCAAAAGTCCCACCAGAAACCGATGTAGGTAACTACCAGACAAATATTCTTTCAGTGGTAAAGAAGATAAAGTCAATCTTTCCCAGACTAAATACATAAGGAAATACAGAATACAGGAGCTATGCAGTATAGCTTACGCCAAGTCTAGCTGTGAAAATTAATATTCCTTTCCTCAATACCTTGTCTATTTTCTGCTTTGTTGGGTTAAGCGACAGCGCAACCCGACGCATTTGTTGGGTTTCATGCTTCAACCCAACCTACAAATCAAGGCCTTTTCCAATTTAGAAGGTATTGTTTCCTCGAAAACTATTCTCAAGTTTTTATGACTACAAATGCGCCAAAAGCCACCCATCTAAATCGGATATTTCTGTAAAATCTAACAAGGACTCCCCTAAACTCTCCAACTGCTCTATATTCAAACTTCTTATTTGCTCTTGTTGGGCTAAAGACAGCAATCCATACCGCTTAGTCAACATACGCAGCACTAAATCCGTTTCCCCTGCTTGTCGTCCTGCTTGTTGTCCTGCTTGCTGTCCTTCTTGAAACACTTCCTGATAAAACCGTGTTTGGGTGACATCTGCTGTTTTCAGGTTTAGCATTTTCAAAATCTCCTTTGTGCTGAGTTGTGGGAATTTATTCACAAGTATAGCTTCTATTAAATCTAAGCGCCGGCGCAGTTCTTCTTCTGTTTCTGCACTATTAATAATCGCTTGTGCCAAGGAGGCTGTATCTCTTCCCGTCGGTTGGGTAAAATCAACAATCCGTACCAAGGTTGTTTGATGTTGTATTGATATAGGTACAGAAAAATCTCTGCGAAATACCGACCATAAAATTTGGGTTCTCTTTGCATCTGTGCCTCTAAAAATACTAACGGTAAATTTAGATCCTTGGCAATTGGTGTTAATAATCCATCTATTGCAAATCCTTTTTCTTTGACTGCGATCGCACTATAGGTAAATTCGCAATCTTTGGGAATTTCTGGGATTAACTCGGTAATCAATCCTGGCTGAGATAAAAATAGTCGGTAAAACAGTTTGTCAGTTTTCATAATTACCTATTGTTCTCCTTAATCTCCTTATCTAAAAATTTTTTTCTTATTCTCATACAAATTACAAGAATGAGAGTTTGAACGTTAAACATCAGATTACTAAACAAAGCTATTGTTGTCTTATCCAATAGATTTGTCTGAAAATAAATGCTTTAAGATTAACAGCATTTACTTAACGATTGCGTAAAAGTTCAAGATTATTACAAACAATAATAGTATGAGGGTGATCTACTCCTAATTGTTGTTCAAAAATATTTAAAGCTTGTTGGTAGAGAGGTTCTGCTTCTTTGTACTTGCCTTGAGATTTGTAAAGTGAGGCCAAATTGTTGAGATTTTGAGCAACATCAGGATGATCATCACCCAGCAGTTTTTGCAATAGAGCTAAAGCTTGTTGGTAGAGAGGTTCTGCTTGATTGTACTTGCCTTGAGAATAGTAAAGTAATGCCAAATTGTTGAGACTGGCAGCAACATCAGGATGATCATCACCCAGCAGTTTTTGCCTGAGAGCTAAAGCTTGTTGGTAGAGAGGTTCTGCTTGATTGTACTTGCCTTGAGAATTGTAAAGGAATGCCAAATTGTTGAGACTGGTAGCAACATCAGGATGATCATTACCTAAACGCTGTTTTAGCAATGATACACATTTTTTTAGCCAAGGTTCTGCATCATTATATAATCCTTGTCCTTTATAAAATTTTCCTACTCCCTCAAAAACCCAAAGTAAATTTTCATCACTCACAGTATCCAGTAAATGATCTGCTACTTCCTGTAAATGGGGTATATTTAATTTGAATCTTTGAATATCTTTCTGTATTGGTTGTTCTGGAATTTTTTGAGCTATATCAACTATTGCTTGGCAAAAATTACGTTTTAGTGTAGTGCTGAGAGATTGACGATTGAATAAATTACTAAAAAGTTGACCAATATCTAAAAACAAAAAGTTTGCCAAGGTGATCTTTTTTTGTGTAACCGTTGACAGTTTTTCTAACTTGACTTGTAAAAAATCACGAATTAGTTGATGTAATTGATAATGATCAATATTTTCACTTTGTAAAAGATGTAATCGTTCTAATTCAATTCTGGCATTTTCTAGACTTTCTATGTTTTTCTCCCGTGAAGCACTTTGAATCAATAACCAAGGAATGAGAGCTAAAGCAAATAAACTGAGTAGACAACTTAACTCTTGAGCAGAATAACTGATAATTTCCCAACTTAATTCAAAAGCAGCTTGAACACCACGAGTTATAGATAAAGTCCAAGTAGGGTCATGAGCATCAATATCAAAAGCAGGATGATTGATACCTTTAGCTGCTAATCTTCGCAACATTTCCGCGCAAGATATCTGACGATATTTGAGATAACGACCAACCAATTGTAAAGCTAGTGGTAAACGACCTAATCGTTGACAAAGTTCCTCTGCTAGTGCTGTTTCTTGATTTAAGCTATCTTCACCAATTAATTTTGATAATAATGCCATTGCCTCCGGTAAAGAAAGGATTTGTAAAGACAAAGAACCAGATAAATCTAGTTTTAGTCTTGTTGTGATCAAAACCCGAAATTGAGATGATTGTGGCGGCAAATAAGGCTGAATCGCTGAATAATTTTGGACATCATCAATAACTAATAAAACAGTACCTTCTCGCCAACGTTGCCAACACCACTTTACTTGTAGTAATACATCAAAATCATCTGGGGGATTTAAACCTAAATGTGTGCGACAAAATTGAATTATTTGTAAACCGAGATTTTGATTTGTAGCCGACAACCAACAAATACATCCCGGATAAGAATTTAGGAATAAATGCAGAAGAGAATATTGGGTAGCTAATTCAGTTTTACCAATACCACCCATACCTTCAACAGCAGAAATTACAGCATGATTGCTAGTTTGTAAATGTTGATGAATTAACACTAATTCATTTTCTCGACCAACAAACTTTTTAGTATTACTATTAGGGATATTGTGGGGAAAACCTAGAGGTTTATCCAAATCATTTAAATTATTGACAGTTTGAAAAACTTGAGTAATATCTCCCACAGAGATATCACCCCCCGCTTGAACATTTTTGAAAAGCTCTTGAACAACTTGAGGGAGATGATTTGTATTCATGATTAGAACTTAAAGGATGTTTTAAAAGTTTTTAATATGTAAATATACCCCTTTCTAAACCTCTCCCCTACCAAAAGAGAAGCATTAAAACCTTTATTTTTTTCTAGTTCCCTCTCCTCTTAGGAGAGGGCTAGGGAGAGGTAAGTACAGACCCCTTTCTAAACCTCTCCCCTACCAAAATAAAAGCATTAAAACCTTTATTCTTTTCTAGTTCCCTCTCCTTTTAGGAGAGGGTTAGGGAGAGGTAAGTTAAGTTTTTGGAGATAATGAATTTTATCCAATACTTTTCACACAATCTCTTAACCTTCTTGAGTTAAATCACCTACATTAATATTATTAGCCTTGATATTGGTGAGCATTTCTTGGTCAACAGAACCACTACTTCCTGAAGTTTTTTGAGTGATATTCTGAGCTTGTAAATCACCAGTTAATTCAATTCCACTCAGAATAACCTGACGAATCTTAGGGTCTTGTGTTTTGAGTTCTTCAACCAGCAATTTAAGTTGATTAGCAAAAGTTGCATCAGCATTAATGTATTCTTGCAATTCATCTTGTAACTTGGTTTTATTTTTTTCAGTTGGATCTTTTTCAGCCCGAATTAATAAACCTTCCATTCCTTCCGTAGTTAACTTTTGTCGAATACTGCTAA
Organism: Anabaena sp. AL93; assembly: GCF_001672085.1. Lineage (NCBI taxonomy): Bacteria > Bacillati > Cyanobacteriota > Cyanophyceae > Nostocales > Nostocaceae > Anabaena > Anabaena sp. AL93. Next base: position 15,224 of record NZ_LJOU01000112.1, read on the forward strand.
CCAACTTTGCAAAAGTATCCGCGACACCTTTAACTGCAAATTTTCCACCTTCTTTGATTGCTTCCGAGAAAAATAAAGAAACAATAACAGCACCAGTGAGTGGTTCTACCATAAAAATTACACCTTAATTGATTAATACAGCATAAGTATATATCATTCGCAACAGGTCAAGCAACAAACAAGAAATTTCGACCCTTTGCTTATTTGCATTTCTGCGGGAAATAAAATCTAATCTATACAATTCTTTTCGGTTAAGGCTAAAAAAACAGATTTTATCTTCGTTACTATACTCTGTATGGGAATGAGTTATAGAAGGTGCTGACTTTAATAACTGCAAGAGGCAGAGCCTCTGTGATAGCATTCCCAGTCAGAGACTGGGAACGAGATAAACGAGATAATACTATCTTTTTTTGGAATTATGTGGGGGGAATGAATTATAGAAGGTGCTGACTTTAATAACTGCAAGAGGCAGGGCCTCTGTGAGGCATTCCCAGTCAGAGACTGGGAACGAGGTGATATTATCTTTTTTTGGAATTATGCGGGGGGCGTTGTTGGGGGTGATCTCCATTCTTGGGGACACTGGGGGAATTTAATTGTTTGCGACCATTAGTAATAATTTTTAACATTTCCTGAATATCCTGTTCAATATTAGCCAGAACGTTATCAGCGTATTTATCAGCACCATCTTCAATTTCTTCAGCTTGAGAAATTGCAATTTGGCGCATTTCTTCTAATTCTTGTTGACAAGCGCGACGTTTACGGTCAATTTCTGCGAGGGTGTCTTGCATCATTGCTTCACAATCTTGCTGGACTTGCCGCCGCAGTTGGTCAGCTTCTCGCTGTGCTTGCCTGACAATATCACTTTCGGACAAAATTTGCGCTCTTTTGGCTTGGGCTACGTCTACTACCTGTTGTCCATACTCTTCCGCTTCTAGGAGAATTTCATTCTTTTGTGCCAAAATATTGAGCGCTTCCTGAAACACCGTTGGTAAAGAAAGACGGACAAAATCCAGTTGTTCAAGTAATTTATCTTCATCTATTAAGGTACGTCCCGTGAGGGGAATCCTCAAACTAGAGAGAACTATTTCCTCTAATTGGTTGAGTTCGTGCTGAATATCTACCCCTGCTGTTGGTTCTGGATTGCCAATGGAAGGGATACCATTCACGTACTCTCGTGGGGGAGGATTGTTGCCGTTGTGGTTGGATTCGAGGCTAGGGATTTTTGGTTGTAGCATTGGTATATATCTAGGGCAATGTGTGGGGGAACAAGATGATCAACAGAGCCACCAAACCTGGCAATCTCTTTTACCACACTACTACTTAAAAAACTATACTCATTTGATGTTGCCAGAAAAACTGTCTCGATCTGAGTAGACAATGTTTTATTAGTGTGAGCCATTTGTAGCTCTATCTCAAAGTCAGAAACCGCTCTTAACCCCCTTAACAAAACTTGCGCTTGTTGCATTTGGGCATATTTTACGGTCAAACCGTCAAAGCTGTCTACTCCTACATTTGGTAAATGTTTTGTAGATAGACGAATTTGTTCTAATCTTTGCTCTACTGTAAACAATGGTATTTTACTGGGATTGCGGAGGACGGCAACTATGACTCGTTCAAATAGACGACTACTGCGCTGAATAAGGTCTAAATGTCCCAAGGTGATGGGATCAAAACTACCAGGATAAATAGCAATCACAATGTTATTTTAAGTGATTATATTGACGGATTTTCAACAGAACTTTATTAAATCTAACACAGGGAGTGGGAGGTTGGATTCGAGGCTAGGGATTTTTGGTTGTAGCATTGGTATAT